>CAMLOB010000311.1 GCA_946481475.1 uncultured Chlorobiota bacterium
TCCCCGGGCATACCAGCCGTTCATGCCGGCGATCCCCCCATCGGCGTCGGCACACTCCAGATTCTCCTTCAGAACCGACACGTCATAGCCGAATGCGATGGCGATGCGGGCGTAGAAGATCAGGAACTTCAGTTTGCCGGTATTGATCGAAAGTTGCTGGCCGAGTGCGAAGCCGCTTCCGTCGTTCACGCCTGCATCGCGCGGGTTCATTGCGTTGAAGTAGGGGAGTTTCTCCTGGAAGTTGATCGGACTCGTCGGCAGCGGCGGCAGAGGGGGGAGGCTGTTCTTGCCGACCATGAAGTAGGAGTTGATCTCCAGCAGGTCCAGAACCGTCAGGCCGATCGGATCGTCCGGCGTTCCGACCTTGATAAACCACTTGTCCTTGCTGAAGTGCATGGCACATTGTCCCCCTCCCACAATCAGATTCTTCTTCCCCGCCTTCAGGTTGAAGTTCACGTCGATCAATCCGTCGAACGTCTTCGTCGCGCCGCTGTAGCGGAAGGCGACCGATGCGCTGACGACCGCCTTGCTCTCGGCCGGACGTTGCTTCGGGTTCAGTTCGCTGACGAAGTAGCCGTTGCCGGTCAGGGCGATCTCGTTCAGTCCCCCCCCTTCAAAGAAGGAAGCCTCCAGCGTAATGTCGCCGTTGAATGCTCTCGGTGAGGGCATCGTCCCCATCACGATCGTCGCCTTGAATCCGAAGAGCACGTTCTTGTCCGGCTCGTAGGTCGTCCCGGATGAACTTGCCCCGGCCTTCTCCTGATCGAAATCCTTTGCGTTGTTCGGACTCCCCTCCAGGCCTGCGGCGGTCGGGATCGAATTGACCGGTTTCATGTGGTAGTATGCCCCGCCGCCGAACCCGTAGATGCCGAAGCCGGGGTAGACCATGATGCCGGCGTTCATCACCGCCATCGCGTCCACATACCAGTAGCGGTAGGTGTTGTTCCCGTTCTTGTACTTCGTGCTGCCGAACTGTACGGTGGCCGATGCCTGGATCAGCGGTTTGAATTTCACTTCGAGCGCGCCGCGGAATCCGTCTCCGAACTTCTCGTCGCCGTTGTAGAGATTCAGTTCCCCCTTGATCTCGCAGCTTGCCACCTTCGCGTCCACATAGATGGCGTTCAGTTCCGGTTTGTCGATCGTCCACGACTGCTTTCCGTTTTGCTCTATCATCTTTCCCCAGATCGTGAAGTTCGTCCCGCCGCTGATCGCGCTCTGTCCGTTGCCGTCCAGACCCACGTGGAACCCGAGGGCGATACCGGCCTTCGTTCCGTCTTCCTTGAACTTGATCTCGATGCCGTCGTCCGGCTTGATGCTGACCGGGAAGCCTGCGAAATTTTTCTCCGGGCTTGCGAACTTGAAGGATGTGGCGGTGATGTAGGGCTTCTTGTTCCTGATCGTCAGGTTCTGGAACTCGACGTTCGGAATCTTCACGCTCACGTTCTTCAGTTCCGGGAACTTCCGGTCGATCGTCAGGTCGCCGGTCAGCTTCGCCTCCACCGTCACGTCTTCTCCCCCTGCGGTGATGCCGAGTTGCGAGCCTTCATAGAGAGAGAGCTTCGCCCCCCACATATCAACCGTCAGCGTGTCGATGTTCCCGACGGTGAATGCGGTCTGCACCCCCTGGTCGGAATTGCTCAGCAGACAGGAGTAGGCCAGTCCGGTCTGGGCGACCGGCAGTTTTACCTTGCCGTTGAACTCCCCTTTGGTCAGCGAGTTGTTGACGAAGGCCATTTCAAACTTGTCGATCGAGAAGCCCCAGCCGCCGATGTTCCCTTGATCGATCGAGAAGACCGGCTCGGCCTTGACCGTTCCGGTGAATCCGAGCTTGTTGATCAATGCGTTGCTCAGAGAAATCGTCGTGGCCGAGTTCCCTTTCTTCAGATAGTTCGGAAGTCGAATGGTGATCTGCTTGAAGAAGAAGCCTTTCCAGTCGTCTCCCTGCGCTCCCTGATAGTTTGCCGGGAAGTTCATGTTCTGCGCGTTCCGCGTGTCGGAAAAATCGAGGACGGCATCGTCGAATGTGAAGCTGACCCCTTTCATCCCCTTGACGGTGAACGGATCCATCGAGACCTCGCCGAGAAGATCGCCCCAGGTGGAGGCGTTGAACGTAAAGCTTGCCTTCACCGGCCCTTCCCCCTCGGCCTTCTCGATCATCTGGCTGTTGAAGGTGAAGTATCCGTCCACCTGCAATCCCTTGAATCCCTCGCAATCCCACTTCACGAACGTTCCGTTGTTGCCGTTCGCCTTCTTCAGCGTCACCTGGACGTTCGGTCCCCAGTCGAACGTCTTGTCGTTTCCGAGCAGCGTCAGCTTCTGAAGTCCATCCACCGAGAGTCCGGTCGGGTGGAAACAGACGTTCTTCTGGGCAAAGGCCAGGATCTGGTTGTTCGCCTCCGGGATCGGGAACTCCATCACCGCGTTCAGTCGCGCTCCGTCCGGAGCAAACTCCACGGCCACCACATCGATCAACTGGATCTTGCTGTCGACGATATCCTTGAAGGCCAGGGGGAGACCCTGCACGTCGACGTTCGCGAAGTTCTCGATATACTTCTGGTTGTTCTTCACGAAATCCGCAACGCTCTTGACCTTCTGTTCGGTGACGTTTGCGAGATTATCCTGGAAGTTCTGCAACGCCTGATCCACCTGTGCTCCCGGATCGTAGGCCCCGATCGCCTTTCCGGCGTAGACCTTGTGCTGCGGGTTGACTTTCAGGCCGTTGAAGGTTGCCTTGAGCTGTACGCGGAATATCGGCGCATCAATTGTCCCATCGCCGGTCAGATTCCCGGCGCTCGGATCGGAGAGATTCGTCAGCTTCATCGTGAAGTAGCCGATCTGCACCTCGTCGCCGACCTTGTAGCTGTAATTGCTCGGCGTGCCGGAGGGGGCCGGGGGGGCGCAGTTGAGGGACTGGCAGTCGGAGACGTAGTTCTCGTCAAGGTCGATGTTCCCCTCGTTCTCTTCATCATCCTCGTCATTCTCGACGATGTCTTCCTCGCCGCCGTACGTGAACGAACAGACGACGCTTTGTCCGTTGTTCTTGAAAGCCAGCGGTTTGCTCCCCTGCTTTGCCCGTGCGGTGATCCGGACGGCGTACTTCATTCCTTCCTCAAGCTTCGGATCGACCGGACCGTAGAGGTAGCTGGTTCCGATAACGACTTTCTCGAAGAACGGAGGCTCCGGCGCCGAGGCCATCGCCTGGGCCGGCGGAGTATTTTCGGGGAGGACTTCGACGATCTTCAGGACGTACTCAAGATCGGCCGGCGGCGCCCCCGGCGGAATCGTCCAGGAGAAGAGAACGTTCTGCGGATTGGCGGCGTCGACGATGCTGTTGCATCCGGGCGTCAGAAGTTCGGGCGGGTTCAGGTGGGTGATCTGGAAGTTTGCACAACCGGAGGGGGCCGGGTTCGAGAGGGCCGAGCCGTTCTGGTAGTCGAGCGCCTGGATACAGAAACTGTAGTTCCCCTCCGGCAGACCGTTCCCCTGCACGACTTCGGCTTTCGTGATGCCGGAGAACTGGACGTTGTCCGGGTCGAGATACTCTTTCAGATCGCTCCCCTTCAGGATCTTCACTCCATTGGCCGGGACGTTGATCGGCGAGTTCGGCACGAAGGACTTCGGAATCGTGATCGTCACGCCGGTGTTTCCCTTGATCGATCCGGTCAGCCGGACGCTTTGCGGGTCGGGCGATGTATTCGTCAGCGTGATGACCACCTTGTTGTCGAAGCCGATATAGTCGGACAGGTAGGGGGAGTAGGGAGGAAAGACCTGTGTGGCGACCTGGATCGGCTGGGCCTGGGCCCCGATGGTGCAGAGGATAAAGAGGAGAGAGAGGATGCCGAAAATCCCTCGGGGGGAACGTCCCTCTCGTCCGCCGGAAATGAATAATCGCGATTGTCTCCTCTCCGAAAGGGGAGACTGCACCATTCCCTTATCTCGGACAACGGCGGGAATGCCGATCTTCCGTCGCCGGTCCCGATGTCGTTTAGAATCTGTACGCATAGCCTGCTATCCCTGTATATTCTGTGAAGGTTGAATTCTTTATCCCGTCCGGACCACTTGCTGAAGTGGTCGAGAAGTTCAGATTGAAGCTGTGGTGATCTCCCGCCCGGTATGTGCCGCCGATTCCCCCTCCGATTGTCCGCGACTCATCGCCGAAGGAGGCCGAGAGGCTTCCGTTCAATCCAAGTTTGTCGTCGAACAATCCTTTCGATCCGCCGAGCGAGACCGAGTTGGTGATCTGCTCACCGGCCAGGTTCTCAATCCGCGCGGTCGTCACCGAGCCGGTCAGCGAGAAGCTCGACTTCAGTCCGGTGAGCGTGTAGCTCAGGCTTGCAATCGTCGTGTTGTACTCGGAGTAGTCGGCGGTGAACTCGTTGCCGTCGATCAGTCGCTGATGTGTGGCGGTCAGGAAAAAGGCGTGGCTCAGCGTTGTGTCGCTGATCATGTAGCGGGGGGCGACCATCACCATCGGTATCTGCTGGTCCAGACGTGTCGTGTCGTTGACCGGAAGAGTTCCTTCCGATTGCGAGATCATCTGCGTACTTCCGGTCAGCAGAATCCCGAACGAACTGCTCGGACTCCAGTTGACCGTCAGCGACGGGGAGAGAGTCTGCGTGGTCGCAAGTTTTTTGTCCTGAAGATTATCGTGCGCCCAGGTGAAGCTCCCGTTGAACGTCAGCCGCCGGTTTGCCGCGGCAACTGATGGGGCGATGGAGATGCTCTCGACGTCTCCGGCCGTGTAGTAGGCTCCCATCGACTGATAGTCCGGATCGATCCGGGTATAGTTCGCGCTCATCGAGAAGACGGTTCCGTAGTAGTTCGCATCGGCGCGCAGGGCGGTGTAGATCTGCGTTGAGGCCCGAGGAGTGATCACATCCCCCAGCGCCTCCGTTCCGTCGGCCAGCGCAATCGAATCGCTCCGGACATCCCGTGTGTAGTCGCTGATCGCCCCGTCGACCTTGAAGGTGAGGCCGTTTGCCGGTTTCAGACTGAACGTGGCACCGACCACCAGATTCTCTCCCGGACGAACATTGGCGTTGTCGGCCGCCACGCTCCGGATCGACCCCGTGTCGTCTGCCGCCTTCAGAAAGCTGAGATCGACTGAGAAGCCCTCGTTCCCGTAGCCGATGCGTCCGGCGTATCCGGTCCGCTCGTATGCCGGTTCGATCACATTCAGACTGTCGGTCGTATCGACCTGGGCGGCCTGCTGCAGACGTCCGGCAATGAATGAGGCGCGGAAATCTCCCGGCGTCAGTTCCAGACCGGCCCCCAGCATCTGGTGTCCCGAAAGCGTATAGGGAGAGAACGTCAGGTTCCGGTAGCCGAGATGAGCGGTCGCCCACTTGTAGCGCGGACTTGCGCCGAACTGGTTGAACGGCTGGCTGAAGGAACGATCCTGTGTGCTCCAGGAGAAGGAGAAGGGGAGTTGCAGTCCGTAGAGATCGAGCGTCAGATTTCCGGAGACCAGAGCCGAGAAGGGATCACGCCGGTTTTCGATGCCGGAGACGCCGTAGCCGACCAGGCGGGAGGAGACCGAGCCGCTCAGCTTCACCG
>CAMLOB010000312.1 GCA_946481475.1 uncultured Chlorobiota bacterium
AAGTAGCCGGACTCCACAAGGAAGTTTCCAAGGTTCGGGACCGTTTCGCCCGAGACACCTTCGCCTTAGAAAACTACCGACTGATTGAACACCTGCCGGTTATCGCGGAGCACCGAGTTGGATGTCTCCGCAACGGCTTTTGAATCGAACAGGAGTTGCTCGTCATCCGGATCGGAAGAACAGGCCCCGAGCATCAAAGGGAAAAGAGAGAGGACAATAAACCGACTCAACTTCATGAAAGATCTCTCCGGATAGTTAGTGAATAAACGGACAAAGTTACTCCGACGGCCAGAGCAGGGCAAACGAAAACGGCGAGAGCCGGGGACGGCACTGTGATTTCGTCACCGACCTGATCTCCACACAACTCTCTCTGATCACCACTTCTCTCGTGTATACAACCCCAGCAGACCGGCTATCCGTTCGACAAGTTCTTCATCCGGTCCCCCTGACTCCATACGCCACGACCAGTTCTCGCCACTTTCGGCTCCGGGACGGTTCATTCGGGCGTCGGAGTCGAGTCCGAGAAGATCCTGCATCGGGATCATCGCCAGTTCGGCCGTCGAGGCCAGGGCAAGCCGGATCATCTCGTCGACGACATCCCGTTTTCTGGTCCGCCCCAGCGTCGACTTCCCGACATACTCCCGGAGGAACCGTTTCCCCCGCTTGTCCAAGTCCTTCCACCAACCGAGTGTCGTATCGTTGTCGTGTGTCCCGGTATAGAACACGGCACGGGTGGAGCGATAGTTGTGAGGGAGATGAATGCTGGAGGGATCGCCGATTCCGAACTGCAGGACCTTCATGCCGGGAAAATCGAAGCGGTCCCGCAACGCCTCCACCTCCGGCGTGATGTCTCCCAGATCCTCGGACAGGATACGGGGTTGGTACAGCTCCTGCATCACCTTCACAAAGAACTCCTCACCCGGACCCGGAACCCATCTGCCGTTGACTGCCGTCTTTTCCCCGGCCGGTATCTCCCAGTAGGCTTCAAATCCCCGGAAGTGATCGATCCGGACGATGTCGTAGAGTCGGAGGTTCATCCGGAGTCGCCTGATCCACCAGCGATATCCCTCCTCTTTCATCTTATCCCACCGGTAAAGAGGATTCCCCCACCGCTGCCCGGTCTTGCTGAAGTAATCGGGCGGAACGCCGGCAACGTTGATCGGCATCCCCTCACTGTCCAGCGCAAAGAGATGTCCGTTCTTCCAGACATCGGCGCTGTCATGGGCGACGAAGTTCGGGATGTCGCCGATCAGACCGATCCCCCGTTTCTCCCCTTCCCGCTTCAGATGCTGGTGCTGGATAAAAAAGAGATACTGACAGAACCGATGGAACTCGACATTATCCCGCAGAATCTCCCCGGCCCGGTCCAGAGCGTTCTGGTCCCGGAGACTCAGGTCCCGATCCCACTCTGTCCAGGGACGCCCGTCAAAATGATCGCTCAGAGCCTTGAACAGGGCGGCATCCTCCAGCCACTCTCTCTCTTCTCTGCAGAACTGCCGGTACGCCTCGTCCGGCGAGAATCGCTTGAACGCGATGCGGAGAAGTTCCCCTTTGACCGAGCGGGCATGATCGAAATCGACCCGGTCGGTCGATTCGATGCGGGGGAGCGATGCCAGATCGGAATGGCGGAGAAAGCCCTCCTCGATCATCCGATCCGGACTGATCAGCAGCGGATTCCCGGCAAAGGCCGACCAGGGTTGATAGGGGGAATTTCCGTAGCCGGGGGGATTCAGGGGGAGAACCTGCCACCATGAGAACCCGGCCGCGGCCAGGAAGTCGAGGAACTCGATTGCCTCCGGCCCCATATCTCCTATCCCGTACGGTCCGGGCAGCGAGGTCATGTGAAGCAACAGGCCCGCTGATCGTTTTGGTGTTCTATGCACGCTTCTCTCCTCTTGTCGAAGGACTTCAAAATTGCTCTCCGGAAAATACCTCTTCCCCTCCACCCATCACTTTAAAAAATTTTCCGCCCGTTGTTACACCTCATTCCTCCACGTGTCATTAGCAGAACTTCAACAACACAACTGTTTATATCACGGATGATAATAAAACTTCTTCATCGTAGCAGACTTTACGTCCTGCTCATCATTACATTCCTTCCCGTTCTTCTCTGGACCGGATGCGACACGGGAGTGACCGGGATCGAAGGAGCGGTCGTCGACAATCCGGATAACCCGTACAAGTTGCGGAAACTTCTTTTTGTCGTCAATCTTCTCGATGCGAACGGCAAGCATATCGTTCTTGGAAAAATCGACTCGGCCCTGATCAAGGTAAACGGGGAGAACTGGGGAGTCTTCGCCTCGGACTCACTCAATACGGCAGGAGTCAGAACTGAAGTCGACGGAGAGTATCTCGTCTCCGATCAGGACATCGGCTATCTGATAACGGCCGGGTATCAGTTGACCTCCGATACGTTCGAGACGGCCGGAGAGTACTCAAGCTATCTTCACAGACGGCTTCGACTGGAACCGGGAGATTACGTGGCGGAGATTGCCGAACTCCATTTCAGGAATGCGAACGGAGAGCATGTTATTATATCTCCGCGTATTTATGAAGATTTCACCGTCGACAGTGGTGCCGTCAATCTTTATCTGGGAACATTTAATATCAGTGTTAATTAACGGCAGCCGCAATGAAGCGATTATTTCTTTCAGGATTCCTTTTACTCACTGCGTTCTTCGGCATCGGCTGCGAGAAGTCCGGATTGATTAACGTCCGAAACTCGGTAAGCGGTGCGACGATCCAGAATGTCCGATGGGGAGATGTCCTCCTCTCGAACCAGCTACTGCCGGGCGAACGTTCCTCTACACTCAGAATTTACGACGATCCCGACTGGGGAGTCGACCTTCCGGCGGAAGAGCCCCTGCGGTTCTACCTGAACGTCGGGGGAGATCTGATCTTCCTGGAAACGCGGGCCACCTACCGGCTGGATGAAGACCAGAAAGTGGAGCTTACAATCGACGACACAACCGCCGTCTGGAATTCTGTCGTCGCCGACTGAACTCCTTTGGGAGCTCTTCGTGTCCGCAGCGGCGGATGGTAAAACTTCCTCCCGGAACACAAAGGTTCACCACGCATCTGCCGGTAAATTTCTACCTTCGCCCCGATGGAATTTACCGTAACGCATACCGACACCGGACCGGTGCCCGCCGGGGTTATTTTATTACCGATCACGGCCGCGTCGACACACCGGTCTTCATGCCGGTCGGCACCCGTGGAGCAGTCAAAGCCGTCAGAACCGGCGATCTTTACGGAATCGATCCGAAGATCATTCTGGGGAACACCTACCATCTCTACCTCCGTCCGGGAAACCGGACGCTGGAGGCAATGGGAGGACTCCACAAATTCATGGGATGGGATCGCCCGATCCTGACCGACTCCGGCGGGTTCCAGGTCTTCTCGCTGAAGGACCTCAGAAAGATTTCCGAAAACGGAGTTGAGTTCCGGTCGCATATCGACGGATCGCTCCACCTCTTCACCCCCGAAAGCGTTATCGAAACCGAAAGGATTATCGGGAGCGATATCGCGATGGTGCTGGACGAATGTCCCCCGGCCCGCAGCGAGAAATCGCACCACCGTGAGGCGATGGAACGCTCGATGCGGTGGGCAAAGCGGGGAGCAGAACACCATGCCTCCCTCCCCTTCCCCTACGATCACCGACAGTTCCTCTTCGGCATCGCACAGGGGGGGACTCACAGGGATCTGCGAAAAGAGAGTGCCGAACGACTCCGTGAGATCGGCTTCGACGGCTACGCCATCGGCGGACTGGCCGTCGGTGAGGAGACCTCCGAGATGTACGAGACAGCCGGGTTCACCGCAGATCTCCTCCCGGCTGATCGTCCCCGCTACCTGATGGGGGTCGGCACTCCGGAAGACCTGCTTGAATGCGTTGCCCGGGGCGTCGACATGTTCGACTGCGTGATGCCGACGCGGAATGCGCGGAACGGGACGATCTTCACGTCGCGGGGGAAGCTGAACATCAGGAACGCAAAACATCGTGAGGATGAATCTCCGCTCGATCCGGATTGCACCTGCGAGAGTTGCACGAACCATTCACGCGGCTACATCCGCCATCTCTTCAACGTGGATGAAATCACCGGACTGACGTTGGCGACGATCCACAACATTCATTTTTATCTCCGGTTGATGGAAGGGGCGCGGCAGGCGATCGAGGAGGGGGGATATGAGGGGTGGATGAGAGAGAAGCTGTCGGGAATGAGAGAGAGCGAAGTCTGAGAGGGTGTCTTAAAAGTATCCGGTGTGCTCTGTGGTCTGAGCAGTCACAGAGAAGTATCAGGGAAATGCTCTACCACTTGGTGATTCTTCGTGCTCTTGGTGTCTTGGTGGTCGATCTCACCATCCGCTGCGGCGGACACAAAGGGCACCAGGTACCACGAAGCAACACAGACTTCTGCAATTCGAGACTTTTAAGAAACCTTCTGAAGGTATTGACCCTGCGGGCTTGAAGGCATCACGCAATCCGCCGCGGCGGACGCAAAGGGGAAAGACGCAAAGGAGAAGCGACAAACCGGTGACGTCAGGAGAACTTTCTTCGCAGCACGTTGATGACGTTCTCCTCGAAGTTCCGGAGGGCGTTTCTTCGGCGCGGATCGTTCGGATCGACTCGCCTTTTCGAGAAGCATCCCATGGACTGACAGTCGGTGCGGCGATCACGAACGGCGTGCAGTCGGATCGTTATGCCCTCTCCCCGATCCATCAATTCCACATTCGCTTGTTGTATACCGTCATACGGAAAAGCGCCTCCACTTCCCACTGCCGATGTATCCTTTATGCTGATCCAGAAGACATCGGCATCGGTTGCCCCCCCTTCCACACTCAGAACCAGAGGAGTTTCCTCCAGTGACGTCAAAGAGTCAACGAGGAGATTCCGCGAGATGTTGAAATGATATTCCTCATTGTAGTCCCATCCATTAAGGCAACTGGTAGCAACAAAAGCGAAAAAAGCAATCAGGATCACCGGAACAACCGTCAACCGCCCGAGATTCAAAGGACGACTCCGTTCGGCATAGAACAACGCGGCAGGCACAACACAAAGAGCAATCAGATCGGTCGGGTCGACCACACGACCGACGGGGAGGATTCCGAGACCGTTCCACCCATCAATCAATACATCGGAAAAAGGGAGTTTCCAGAACGTGAAGAGAAGTCCGACCCCCATGCCGACAAGAAGGGGACGTCGGGGAAGCAGAGCCAGCCAGAAGATGGTGAAGGCAAAGAGACCGGCAACGTCCGAGAGCTTGCCGGTCCACCACGAACCGAACATCTCTTTCAACAGGTGATCGTTCAGCAACAACAGGAAGAGAGCCAGAAGGAATCCGGCGGAACGGAGCGGATCAAGCGATCGGTTCTTCATGGTCGATGGTTCGGAAATGTGAGAACTGACGTTCGGATCGGGAAGAGGACAGAAAACAAAGCAGGTGTAACCGCAAAGCGATCGGACCGCAAAGGCAAAGAGGCAAAAAAGCCCCCCAACCATCAAACAATCAAACTATTCAACCCTTGACTCCCCACTCCTGACTCCCGACTAATCCGAC
>CAMLOB010000313.1 GCA_946481475.1 uncultured Chlorobiota bacterium
TGTGCGGCAACCTCTTCGGCATCGTTGATCTGATCGGAGATATGAGCTCCGTCGACAAGCGTCAGGACGCCGTCGAGGTGGAAGCTGTCGCCGTGGTCGGGGTGTCGGAGAATCGAGAGAACAACCGCCGACGGATCGGCGATGCCGGTCGTCTCGATCAGCAGATGATCGGGGGGCTCATCCATCCCGGCGATCTCCTCAAGTGCGGCAAGAAAATCGTCGTTGACTGCGCAGCAGAGACATCCGTTGCTCAACTCGTAGAGTCCGAATTCCGCACCGACCACCAGTTCTCCGTCGATGCCGATCTCTCCGAACTCGTTCTGGATCACGGCGATCCGCAGACCGTGATCGCCGGAAAGTATCCGGTTCAGCAGCGTCGTCTTGCCGGAGCCGAGCCAGCCGGTGATGATGGTCACAGGAAGCATGAGGGGAGTGTACGGTCTGAAGTCCGGAATGCAAAGAGGGAAGGGGAAACAATGTGTCGACGATCGGGTTCAGGCCGACCGTATCGGGACGGCTTACGTTCTGAACGTCCAGACCGCGAGGAAATCGGGATCGCGGATAATCTCCAGTGTCGAGTGAATGGTATAGTCTCCCGGTTCGGCCGGTTGCAGCGCGTTGGGATAGGGGGGCATCGTGAAGAGTTCGCCGTTCCGCAGCCGGATGATAATTCCTTCGTCATCATCGATCCGCTCGATCGTGCCGAAGACCTGTCTCCGCTCCACGACTTCATTCGCGGCATCAACCCAGCTTGCGCCGATCAGGACGGTCTTGTTGAGATAGTCGGAATGGCTCATGAAATTTGCGAATGATGAAGTTCGATTTTCGATTTGCAGTTTCCGTGGACATCCGTTTCATCCGTCCGATCCGTGTACCATTTGCGGGATGGTGTCGACAATCGTACACGGATGACACGGATCGGCACGGATTCAATCATTCGACATTCGAAAATCGACATTCGAAATTCTGAGAGGGGCAACGTTTTTGCCCCCTACAGCGGTTTGAACGCCTCGAACGCCTCGCCGCAATCCCGGCAGTAGTGGAGCGATCGGCAGAGGGTCGGACCGAACGGCGATTTCAGATCGGTGTTCCGGCTGCCGCAGTTCGGACAGGGCATATCGTTCAAAACGTCGAGCTGCAGGGCACCCTCGAATTCCGGAGGTGGGGCAAGTCCGTGTTTTGCCAGTCCCTTTCTTCCCTCCTCGGTCAGCCGGTTCGTGCTCCAGGCTTCGTCCAGATTCATCTCCACTTCCACCCGGTCGAACTCCATCTCCTCCAGCCGCTCCCGCACCTGATTCTGCATATAGTCCATCGCCGGGCACCCGGCGAAGGTCGGCGTCATCTTTACACGGACAACGTTTTCATCGGTGATCTCCACGTGCGTGATCACGCCGAGATCGACCAGAGAAACGGTCGGTATCTCCGGATCCATCACCTCTTTCAAGGCATCCCATATATCGTCAACTGTCGGCACGGTCATATCCTCTTCTCATCAATTGCGATGAGACGCAACATCTCTATCTCTATCTCTTTATCTCTATCTCTTTCAATTCCACTTCGTTCTTCTCCCTCTTCAACGGCCCGGGTGCAACCGCAGCATCACCACTCAGCTTCGGGATCGATCCGGAAGACCTCGGTCATCTCCGTCAGCAGAGGCTGGAGATGTTCGGTGTGGTATCCCTTTCGTCCTCCGTAGATCGGCCGGATATCGTTCGACTCCGGCAGGGTCAGTCCGGCCTCGTTCAGGATCGCCCTCAATGCCTCCAGCCACTTCTCGCGCAGAACATCTTCTCCGGCATAGATTTCGGCCACCTTCAGTTCCTCCTCCCCTTCGGCCGGCTCGAACATACCGAGCGCCAGGGGCCAGGCCTCGTTCAGCGCCGTCTGCATCCGCGCCCTGCTCTCCTCGTTCCCTTTTGCTCCCAACTGCGTCACCCACGTGACGGCATGGAAGAGATGGTACTTGATTTCCCCCTTTACTTTGCGGGCCACTTTTGCCAGCGGCTCGAAGGCCGACTTCTCCAGCATCTCGTAGCGAAGTTGTTCGGCCAGATCAAACAGGAGATGGCGCATCAGACTGAAGCTGTAATCCCCGATCGGCAACTCCACGAAGTGGCAGCAGGTAAAATCCTTTTCGTCGCGGGTAAAGGCGATCGTGTCGGGATCGGCCTCGCCGAACTGCCGGTGGAGAATCGAATAGAGGGCCTGACTGTGTCCGAGCTTGTCCTGAGCAATCGAACTGAAGGCGATGTCCTCTTCGAGAATCGGTCCCAGTCCGGTCCACTCGGAATTCCGGTGGGCGATAATCAGTTCATCGTCGGCCAACCGGTAGAGGAAGGACCGCAAAGCATTGCTCAGCTGGTAGCTGAAGATCATGATCGACTGTCCGTTATCCATTCGAGGCGGCCTCCTGTCCTTTCTTCCAGGCTTTCAGTTTTGTTCCGACGCGATAGCCCTTTGCTTCGCGGTAATCCTTCTCCGGCGTCGTCTCGAAGACATCGGCATCCTCGACGCTGATCGTCATGATCGCCGAGGTGGGAACCACCCAGATCGCCACGGTTCGCGAGCGGCGTCCGTACTGTTCCTTGGCCATCACCAGCGCAAGCTCCGTGTTCGGAGCGTGAAGCGAACCGACGTGCGTCGGCTGCATCCCCCGCTTCTCCTGGTGGAAGACCTCGTATGTCTCGTGCTGATCGAGCGGTTTCAGCGGTTCGAACTGTTGATTCTCCGCCGGTATCTCCAGACGCGTGACGCGCGGATCAAGGGATTTGATAATCATGTGTCGGTACGTTTGAGCTTTGAGTAGTCGGCTTTGAGCTTTGAGCGGTCAGCTTTGAGCGGTCGGCTTTAAGCTTTCGGTCATCAGTAGTGTGGGTGCGATTTCAATCTGAGCACGCTGTAAATACACTCGTTCGCCGTGGCCGGCAGGGGTCCGACTTCCGAATGAGATGTACATCGGAAATCACCTGCGAATAATCGGCCGTCTGTTGCCCTTGATGATCGCTTCCGTCCGGGTCCCGAAACGCCCCACAGAGTCTTCCTCCGGCAATGATACACCGAAATCTCCCCTCCAAGCCATGACATTCGTCAGGAATCCCCCCCTTCGCACCCTCTACCCCTCGTCCCCCTTCCCCCCCGATCAATCAACGGAAAAGGATCGGTCCTCCCCGGGAGGAACGATCCTTTCTCGTCTGCTGCAATCTTATCCTTCTCATGCCAGCGGCACGGTATACTTCGCCGTCGGTCGTGCCAGGGCTTCGCGCACCCAGCGCCCCTGTTCCTCGGCCATCTTCCGGACGGCGAGTCGCTCCCTGTTGCAGGGTCCGTCCCCCTTGATCACCCGGAAGAACTCGTCCCAGTCCGGCTCGGTAAACTCCCAGACGCCGGTCTTCTCATCCTTCCGCAGATTCGGGTCGGGGACCGTCAGTCCAAGCTCCCAGATCTTCGGAACGTACGTGTCCAGAAACTCCTGCCGCATCTCGTCGTTGGTCGCCATCTTCACTTTCCAGCGGACGAGTTTGTCGGTGTGGACGGAGACCTTGTCGGGTGGGCCGTGGAAGTGCATGATCGGCTCCCACCAGCGATTGAGCGCCTCCTGCAGCATCTCGCGTTGTGCCGGGGTACCGGTGGCGAGCGTCACGACGTTATCGTAGCCGTACTTCAGGTGGAACGACTCCTCGGCGCAGATCCGGTCGAGTGCCCGGCAGTAGGGTCCGTAGGAGCCCTTCGCGTTCGTCACCTGATTGATGATCGCCCCGGCATCGATCAGCCAGGCGATCACGGCGGTATCGGCCCAGGTCAGCGCCGGATAGTTGAAGACGTTGGAATATTTTGATTTGCCGCTGAGAAGATCGTTGATCATCTCCTCGCGTGATTTGCCGAGCGTCTCGGCCGCGCTGTAGAGGAGCTGTGCATGCCCCACCTCGTCCTGCACCTTCGCCATCAGGGCCATCTTGCGACGGAAGCCCGGAGCCCGCGTGATCCAGGTCCCCTCCGGAAGCGCACCGATAATCTCCGAATGGGCATGCTGCTCGATCATCCGGATCAACTGCCGCCGGTATTCGGCCGGCATCCAGTCGTGCGGTTCGATCTTCTCCCCCCGATCGATCTTCGCCTCGAACTCCGCCAGAAGCTGCGGATCCTCCTCGGGCATCTCGTAATTCTTCGGTGCGTCGCTGACGGAAATGTTGCCGTACATGGTGCTTCCTCACATCTGTTACTTGGTGGTTGCTTCGGGATGGAACGCCTGAAGGGACGATTCGACGGAAGGACGCATTGTCTTTGCAGACATCTCCTTTCCAACCGAAACCCTTCTCACCCGCAAGCAGACGTAAAGATAGGAGTCAACGCAGACATGGACAATGCGGGGGGTGAAAAGGAACGTGAAGAGGGGGGAATGTCGATTGACGAGTTGCGATCGGCGAATGATCCGAATCGGTACTGATACATTCTCGGAATTGCGAATGCCGATTTTTGATTGGCGAATGATCGGCTCCATGCCGATCCGTTCAACCCGTGCCATCCGTGTACCGTTTCCGACAGTCTCCCGTCAGGTGGCACAGGGGACGGATGTTCACGGATTCGGGAAGAAGTCGGGACAGCAGGTATCGACCGACATCAGGAAGCTGATCGATTACGAAGTACGCAGGATCCGACCGTTCTCCTACACGGCATCTTCCACTCTCTGCCCTCGCTCCTCTTCCTTCCCCCCTATCCATCTCCTCAACGGCTGGACAACCGACGAGAGGAAATCAGCCCGTACAGGTATTCTGCCCGCCAGACTGATATTCTCCTCCCCTTCATCGGGGAAACGCCGGTTCAGCTTCTCAAATACTCCGGTCGTCTGCACCAGATGAAACAGAAACCAGCCGACGAAAAAGAGGAAGGGGAACGTTCCGAGGAACGTGATGAAATTGTAGTTCACCAGACTGAAGAAGAGCCACCAGGAGGCCAGAACCGAACCGGCACCGATGGTCGTCGCCGGCAACCATGAATCGGTCCGGCGCCAGCGAAACGCAAGGCAGAGACAGAGAATCCCCCCGAGACCGAGAAGTTTCGGGGCGACGTTCGCCTCCTGGATCGGTCCCAGAAAGACCAGAAGCCCCAGAATCGAGGGGGCATGTCCGAAAAAGATAAAGCCGAAGAGGAACGAGCCCAGCAGGGCTACGCTGATCATGATCCGTTTTTCGAGGACGCGGTACGGCACGTGGTCCTCAGCAGAAGTATCGCTATCAGAAGCATGGCTGTTCATGGTTTCTTCAACAAGGATTAGCATGGATTCATTCAATTGGCGCATGTTCGGGTTTCTGCAAACGGCAACAAACGGGACCGACGGCAAGTTCCCCGGAATCGGCGGGAATCGATAACGTAAAAAAGATTTTTCCGCAGAAAAGATGGTTGCGGGGATCGACCGAAGAATCTATATTTGCAGTCCGTTTGACGCCGATCCCCGGTTTCCGAACAATTCGGGCGAATCGTCACGGAAGACATTCCTCAGTAGCTCAGTTGGTTAGAGCATCTGACTGTTAATCAGAGGGTCGTAGGTTCGAGT
>CAMLOB010000314.1 GCA_946481475.1 uncultured Chlorobiota bacterium
CCGCTTCGGCCACGCGCGTCCGTCGCGCGTGCTGAATCCGGTGAAGATTGCCGTCGATCAACTCCAGGGCCCGACTGTAGCTGCCGCCGGCAAGTTTTGCCGTCAACAGGGCAGTGGTCCTGTCGGCATTGTTGCGCTGCTGCAACGCCTCGGCGATTTCCGTCTCGTTCAGCAGATCGAACCGAATCTCCTGACACCGACTGGTAATTGTCGGCAGGAGCCGCTCCGGATGAGAGGTCGTCAGGATCAGAAGCGTTTGCGCAGAAGGCTCCTCGAGCGTCTTCAGAAAGGCGTTTGCCGCCTCGGCCCGCATCCGGTGGGCCTCGCTGATGATAATGACCCGCACTCCCGGTTCGGTCGATGAGAGAGCGACATCCCGCTTGATCTGTCTGATCGAGGAGATCTTGATCTGTTGCGCACGGGGAACGGCGATATTGTGGTAGGGATCCTTCGCCTTCCGCTCCATCTCCTCGCGTATCAACGCGATCTCATTATCGGTCAGCTTCAGCATGGGCGAATCCGACCGACTGTTCTCCCCCTTGCCGGAAGGGAGAGCGAAGATAAACCGGACGTTGGAGTTCTGCAGCTCCGCAACCGTCCGGCAACCATGGCACTCCCCGCAGGCTTCGGTCTCCCCGGTCGGACGTTCGCATCGCAGGACCTTGGCAACTTCTATCGCTGCGGCATCCTTCCCCACCCCTTCCGGACCGGAAAAAAGCCAGGCGTTCGGAATTCTTCCGGAAAGGATCGATCCCTTCAGCAAACGCTTGACGCGTGACTGTCCTATGATGGAATCCCAACTCACAACGACCGTTTTCCCTCTGTTTCCGCTGATAATTCAGATATTCCGGTTGGCCTTTCGCCAAACATAGAGAAGGCGGAGGGCAGATGCAAACAATTCGTCGCAACAGATGTACTTTCCGGTATGATACGCACTGAATATTCAGCCCTGTTACAGACCGCCCTGACCGCTGCATACGAAGCCGGTCTGGTCACGCTTCGCTACTTCCGGGCATCGGAACTTGCAGTGGAAAAGAAGGAGAACGACTCGCCGGTAACGGTAGCCGACAGAGAAGCGGAGCGGACGATTGCAGATATTATCAATGCACGGTATCCGGATCACGCTCTGCTGGGGGAAGAGTTCGGCGAGCGGAACCGGGGAGCGTCGATCCGCTGGATTATCGATCCGATCGACGGCACGAAATCCTTTATCCGGGGCGTTCCACTTTACGGCACACTGATTGCCGTGGAGATCGACGGCATTCCCTCGATCGGCGTCGTCTCGATGCCTGCACTGAGTGACGTCTACTATGCCGTGGTCGGTGAAGGGGCCTTCATGAACGGTCGACGTATTCAGGTCTCACCTGCGGACGACCTGACCCGGGGAGTCATTCTCTGTACCAGCGAGCGGAGTCTGCGCACCGATGAACAGCGGGCCCGGCGCTACGATGAGCTTGTCCGTCAGACTCTCTTCCAGCGCTCATGGGGAGATTGCTACGGTCACATGCTGGTCGCCTCCGGTCGGGCCGAAGGGATGCTGGATCCGCGCATGGAGATCTGGGACGCCGCACCCCTGAAGGTAATCGTCGAGGAGGCCGGCGGGGTGTTCACGGACTGGCAGGGAGAATCGACAATTGACGGGGGGAGCGCCATCTCCACCAACGCCGCTCTGGCAAGCAGGATTCGGGAGATTCTCGGCGTAGGAAAAGATGAGATGACACCGGAAGAAAGCAGAAGGACATGAGAGAAGAGGCTGACATTCGCGAAGCGACGGTTGAGGATGCCGCGGGGATATCGCTTGTCCAGATCATCTCCTGGCACGACACCTACAGGAACATCGTGCCGGAAGATTTTCTGCACGGGATGAATCCCGAACGGAACGCCGAGCGGTGGACCCGATGGCTGACTCCACATCCGGAAGGCAGGAAAGGACAATTCATTCTTGTCGCCGAGGTTGAAGAAAGGGTCATCGGGTTTGTCTCCGGAGGGAAGGAACGGGAAGCCCGGGAAGATTACGACGCGGAGGTCTATGCACTCTACCTGATGCCCGAGTACAAGGGGAAAGGCATCGGCAGAGCATTGCTTCGAGCAGTTGCCGAACGATTGCACCGGGAAGGCCATCGCTCATTGATGGTCTGGGTGCTGGCCGCAAACCCCGGGCGCAGGTTCTACCACCGCATGGGGGGGACCGAGATCGACCGGAAGATGATCGAAATCGGAGGAGCAACGCTTCAGGAGGTCGCGTGCGGATGGGCCGACATCACGACACTCCTTTCAACCTGACTCTCCCCTCTATTCATTATCCGTTCGCCACACCGTTGGTCACTTCGACCGATTCGGTCTCCTTCTCTTTCTTCCCCCCACGTGCAAGCCATTTCTCGAACTTTTTCTCCTGTTCGGCAGTGGGTGAGGCAACCCGTTTCAGGTGGAAGGTCGGGCGGAGCACAGGCTTCACATCGGTCTCGTAGAGCTGCCCCTCGGTGACGCATGTCAGCCGGAGAGATTCCCCCTCGACGGCTCGTTCCATCACTCCCTTCCACCCGGCAAGACCGGTGATCCGCATCCGGTCAACGGCGATGATCTCGTCGTCGGCACCGACACCGGCCCCTTCGGCCGGCGAACCGCTCCAGACTTTTGCGACGACAAGCCGCTCTCCCCTCTCTTCTCTGACTCCTATGCCGATCCACGTCTTCCCCGAACGGGGAATCGTGATTCCCTCCCCTATCGTCTCCTTCTTCTCCTTCTTCACTTTCCACTCAAGTCCAAGCTTTCCGAGAAGCGAGACAAAAGGCAACTCATCGGTCCGCTCAAGCCACGCCCTGAACGTATCGCCGATATCGACTCCGGTCTCCTTCGACACGATGTCGATAAATTCCTCTTCGGTGATGCCTGTTCCCGGGTCGGCCTCGTAGCGGGTGTAGAGAGCCCGCATACCGTCATCAAGCGAGCGGGCAGCATCCGAGCGGTCGATGATAAAGAGATCGAGCAGCCAGAAGATGACACCCCCCTTCAGGTAATAGCTCGGGAAGCGGTTCTGGGAATCGGGCGTCGGATTGTAGAGCTTCACCCAGGCAAGAAAGGAACTGTCCTTGATCGACATCACCTCACGTCCCGGAACGTCGAGCAGAGTCGTGAGATGATCTTCCGAGAGAACTTTCAGATATTCCTCGCGGCTGTAGAAACCGCACCGGTAGGACATCAGATCGTCGTAGTAGCTTGTGGCCCCTTCGGCAAGCCAGAGCATCTGCGTGTAGTTCTCATCCTGATAGTTGAACGGTCCCAACTCGCGCGCCCTGATCCGCTTGACGTTCCATGTGTGGAAGTACTCGTGGGTCAGAAGCGAGAGGAACTTGTGGACCTTCTTTTTATCGGCGAAGAAATTCGCATCGAACATGCTGACCTGGGAGCGGGCGTGTTCAAGTCCGCCGTATTGATCGGGAAGGAGCTGCAGGATGAAGACGTAGCGATCGTAGGGCACCCCTCCCCACATGTCGGCCGCCTTGTCGATAATTGTCTTTGTCCGCTCGACGATCCACTCCGGGTCGAAATCGCCTGCCCCGGTGATCGCCACTTCGTGCAATGCACCGTGTCGCTCATATTCGCCCACATAATGATCTCCGATCTCGATCGGCGAGTCGACAAGAATATCATAGTTCAACGCCCCCCAAACACCGTCACGCACAGGCGAGAGTGCCGTGGATACCCGACTCCAGGAGTGCTCGATCTCTACATGATGCGATTCCTCGGCCCTCCCCTCGACAAACATCAGACAGTTGCCCGGGTTGATAAAGGCATGGAAACGATTGACGTGCGACTGCCGGACGGTACGTTCGTGGGCGTAGTAGAGATAGCGAAGCCGCATGTGACCGGTCCGGTTCCCCTCTACCTGCAGACGATTCTTTGCCAGCCAGACCACCGGAAGGGGTTCATCGTTTCCGTCGTATGCCTCCACATTTCCCTGCATGGAGACGAAGTCCCTGATCTTGTAGGAGCCGGGGAGCCAGTTCGGCATAGCGAATACCAGATGCTCCTGATCGGTCTCCACATGCATCTCGATGTGAATAAGATGCTGAGCCGCCTGAGGAAACGAGAGTCGGTATCTGATGCCGGCTCCGGTTCCGCGAAGTTGTTCGTCCCGCTGTTCAATCGTGTAGGCCATGCGTACAATCCACGTTCAAAAGTTCTGAAGTTGTCTGATTCCAGGGCACTCTCCCTCCCGTCAGGCCCGAATATCCCGATAAATATCAGGAACTCCAACACTTCCGGAGGCATTACTCGAATTGCAACAACCCCATGGTTGAAGGGCACCGGTGTCCGGGCCGACAACATCGGCAGAGACGGAACAAAAATAAAGAGGCGCGAAGAACATCTTCGCGCCTCACGTTTACCTTCCCCGGGAAAATCGCTATCGCTATGCTTTCCCCTCTCCATCGGAGTTCGGCTCGACGCTCCGCCACAGGCCTTGCGTGTCGGAACCGGCTCCGTACTTCTCGGCAACGCCCCGGATCAGTTTCTCCAGATCGATACCGGCAACGTTCTTCAGCATCTCTCCGGACTGGGCCATCAGCGAGGTCACGTAGTTGCTGAGCCGGGCGGCTCCGTCTCCGTTCCCCGTGTCGACCACCGTCAGCTTGTCGATGTGCTTCATCGGCTCGGCGATCCGTCCGGCGAAATCGGGCAGCATCTTCGAGAGGATGTCGATGATCGCCGCCTGTCCGTACTTCTCGAACGCTTCGGCAAGCTTTTCCTTGGCTTCGGCTTCGGCCAGACCTTTCAGCTTGATGACCTCGGCGTCGGCCGTCCCCTTGGCACGCTCGGCATCGGCGATTGCCAGACCTTCGAGACGTTTCTGTTCGGCCTGTGCCTTGGCGCTCGCCTCGATCTGGTACTGCTGGGCGTCCGCCTCCCGCATACGGCGGAGCTTGTCGGCCTCGGCCGCCTGTTCGACGGCGTAGCGATCGGCATCGGCTTTCTTCTTGACCTCGGCGTCGTACTGCCGCTCGCGCCGCAGGATCTCTTTCTCCTCGAGTTCGATCTCCAGGTTTTTCCGAACGACATCGACTTTCATCTGCTCCTGGGTCACCTCCTGCTGGGAGCGTGCCTGCTGGATCGCGTAGGCCTGATCGGCCTCGGCCTTCGCCTGGTCCTGATCCTTCTTGAATGCGGCCACCTTCAACTCCTTCTCCTTCTCGGCCTCGGCGACGTTCGTGTCGCGAAGAAGTTCGGCCTTCATCCCTTCCTCCGTCGCCACAGCCTTCTTGACGCGGGCATCCCGCATCGCCTCGGCTTCGGCAATCTCGGCATCCCGCTTGACGGCGGCAATTCGGGGACGCCCGAGCGCTTCGAGGTATCCCTCCTTGTCGCGGACATCCTTGATGGTGAAGGAGACGACCTGCAGGCCCATCTTCTTCAGGTCTTTTGCGGCCACCGCCTGCACTTCCTGCGCAAAGCGGTCGCGATTCTTGTAGACCTCCTCGACGGTCATCGTGCCGAGGATTGCCCGCAGATGTCCCTCCAGTACCTCCTGCG
>CAMLOB010000315.1 GCA_946481475.1 uncultured Chlorobiota bacterium
ATCTACACATTCACATCGTTGCGGGAGCAATTCCCGCCTGAACAATAACACAAGGACCGGCAACGCCGAATGAATCGACCGACACAGGGGCGCGTTTCAACCGATGCCCTTCGCCACAACGTTTCTCTGATAGCCGAGCGGCTGAACCGCAACACCCGGATACTGGGTGTCGTTAAGGCCGACTGCTACGGACACAACGCCTCGATCTGCGTTCCCGTTCTTCGCGAAGCCGGCGTAGAGATCTTCGGCGTGGCCACGATATGGGAGGCGGCCGAACTCCGACGTCTCGGTGTCGACGGTCGCATCATCCTGCTGACAACCCCCTTCAGGTCCGAACGGTTTTCATTCGCCGAACTGAACGTCGAGCCTCTGATTTCCGATATCGACACCGCAACCTGGTTGTCGCAGACCGCCGAGGCGACCGGCGTATCCCTGCTCGGGCATGTCTACATCGACACCGGCATGACCCGCAACGGAGCCGCGCCGGAAGAGGGACTGGAACTGACGCGGAGAATCGACGCTCTGCCCGGACTGGAACTTCAGGGACTCGCCTCCCATCTGGCCACAAGCGAATCGCCGGACCGGTCCTACGCACGTCAACAACTCGGCATCTTCGACCGGGTCTACCGGGAACTGACCGATGCAGGATTCGGTTTCGAGGATGTCCATATCGCCAACAGCGGCGGTATTCTTAACTTTCCCGAATCGCACTACACGCTGGTTCGACCCGGAATCGCCCTCTACGGCTATCATCCCGGACGGGAAGAACAGGAGCGATCCGGTTTCGAACCGGTGATGTCGGTCGTCACGGCCATATCCAGTCTGCGCAGAGTCCCCGAGGGAACATCCGTAAGTTACGGCCGACGCTACCGGACCGAACGGGAGACGATCATAGCGACACTCCCTCTGGGATACGGCGACGGGATTCCCCGGCTGCTCAGCGGCAAGCTCCGGGTTCTGATCAACGGGGAGGAATATCCGGTTGTCGGGACGATCTGCATGGACGAAGTCATGGTCGATCTCGGTCCTGAAACGACCATATCGGTCGGGGACGAAGTGACGGTGATCGGTCGATCCGGCGGAAAGCGGATCACCGCCTGGGACCTAGCCGAGCAGATCGGCACGATCCCCTACGAGATCACAACGCTCCTGGCCGATCGGCTTCCGAGAATCGCCGTCGAGGAAACAGCAATCCAGAATAACGTTCAGGAGAGATAGAGAGCATGAACAACTCGTCGATATATGCGATCATCATGGCCGGCGGGGTCGGATCGCGACTCTGGCCCAGAAGCCGCGAGGCTTCCCCGAAGCAGCTTCTGCACATCATGGGAGAGGGGACAATGATCCAGAACACGGTTGCCCGACTGCAACCGCTGATCCCGCCGGAACGGATGATGATCGTCACAAACGCTTCGCAGGTCGAGGGATTTCGCGAACAGATTCCGGCGATTCCGGAGGAGAACATTCTGGCCGAACCGTTCGGACGGAACACCGCCCCCTGCATCGGTCTGGCAGCCACGGCCCTGCTGAAGCGGGATCCGAACGCCATCATGGTCGTTCTGCCGGCCGACCACTGGATCGAGAACGTCCGGGAGTTCCAGAGCCGCATCCGGCTTGCCTGCGAGATCGCCGAGGAGAAGCGGGGACTGGTAACGCTCGGCATCACGCCGACGCGACCGGAGACCGGATACGGCTACATCCAGTGGAGCGACCGCAAGAGCGGCGTCGAGGAATATTTCGCTCAGGGAGTCCGGGTCGTCCGGACGTTTGCCGAGAAGCCCGACCTGCCGACGGCCCAGCGGTTCCTGCGAAGCGGGGACTTCCTCTGGAACAGCGGCATGTTCATCTGGCGGGCCGACGTGATTCTGGAGCAGTTCCGGGACCATCTCCCCGATCTCCACGACCAGGTCTGCACCATCGGCGACGCCTACGGCCAGGAAGACTACACGACAACGCTGGAGAATATCTACCGGCAGATCACGCCGATCTCGATCGACTACGGCGTGATGGAAAAGGCATCGAACGTCTACGTCCTGCAGTGCGATTTCGGTTGGAGCGATGTCGGAAGCTGGGACGAGACCTTCCGACTTTCGCGCAAGGACAAGGAGGGGAACTCCCTCCTCGGCGACGTGGTCGCCATCGACACCAACGACAGTTTCATCCGGAGCGACGGCAGAATGATCGCCGTCATCGGTCTTGAGAACGTCATCATCATCGACACGCCCGACGCCCTTCTGGTCTGCAAGGGGGGAGAATCCCAACAGGTCCAGAAAGTCGTCGATTATCTGCGGCGGAAGAAGATTTCAGCGTTGCTGTAGGGGGCAAAAACCTTTGCCCCAAAAACCTTGCCGCCGGCAGGAAGAATGACGAATGCCGAGTTGCGAATGTCGAATGAACGGAATGGCGATGTGTTGTTCCACTCGAACATCGCAAATCGGCATTCGATAATCCCCTCTGTGGGCGTCATTGATTGAATCGCAACAGTAATCGAAGCGGAGTGTGATTGGCCCAGGCTCATCACACTCCGCATGTTTCTAACGGACTTTCACGCCAGAGCGGCAGAAAAGACTACCTCCTCACCACCACCTTCTCCGTCACCCTTCCGTTCAGCGTCTGCAACTCCACAATGTACGTCCCCGGCTTCAGTCCCGTCCCGTCAAATCCGACCGCGTAGCGACCCGGCTCGTACAACTCCTGCTCCACAAGCGAGGCCACCTTCCGTCCCAGCGCATCGTAGACCCCGAGCGTCACGTGCTCCTTCCGGCTGATCGAGAAGCGGATCTCCGTCTCCCCGGTGAACGGGTTCGGCTGGGCCGAGACACGCAGGCCGGTGCCCCCTTCGCCGTCGAGTGTGCGGACGCGTTTGGCGGCGATACCGTCGATCCAGCCGTTGATGTGACTGACTGACAACCGACTGTTCGTATCGAGCGCACGATTCTGTTCAAGCTCCTCCGATACCAGCCGCATCTGCACATAGTACGTCCCCGACAGCAGATCCACCGTCCTGTTCATCTTCCGGTATCGATGGCGAGACAAGGCACTCAATCGAACCGAATCGAGCACCTGCACCACCTCCCCGGTTGCCGAGTCGACGAGTTCGATCAGGCAATCGGTCTCCCGGTCGTTCAGGTCGGTCGTATCGAATGCAAAGATTCCTCCGTGTGCCGTCCACCCGATATCGACGCTGTCCGACGTCGTGAAACACTCGCTCCGGAGAAGTCCGAACAGGTCCGACAGGCTGTCCGGCTGGACGAACTCCGCCAGTTGCAGCGGTCGGCTCTGTTGGTCGTCGCTCATCCAGACGTCATACAACCGTGCGCCGAAGCCGAACCCCGTTGAATCTCCAAGACGCACGCCGATCTCCCTCCCTTCGGCCTGGTATCCGCCGGGTCGCGTCCGGGCAAAGTACTGTCGTGTGGTTCGCAGGACGCTGTCGCTCGGGAGGGAATAGAGAGCGGCATAGCGTGCTTCCAGTCGTTCGGTGGAGCTTGCGCCGTTCGGACGCCGTCCGGCGTAGTCGTACTGTCGCGGCGGGGTTTGTTTCCACTGTGCGGTCATCCCGGTCAGCCACTTGGCCTCCAGCAGTCGCAGGGCATCGTCATCGGTCGGACGCTCGTAGGCCACCGCAAACAGCGGCTGAAGGTTCGAGTCGGCCGGTTGCATCACCTGATTTTCCGAGGAGACGACCGGATAGCAGTAGTGTTCCGGAGGATAGGTGGGAATCTCGTCTTCGACATAGACCCGCATGCCACCAACAGTCATCGCCTCTGAGGTCGCGGAGTCATAGAAGAGTGACTGAAAGAAGATATTCGTCTTCCACGTATCGGGATCCCATCCCCCTCCGGGAACGAAGTAGCTCCACTCACAGACGACCCCCTCCATCACACGACCGAGTCCGTCCTGCGATTGATCAATCGACGGATGGACGAACTGCAACGGCGGGTTCGGTCCGGTCTCCGGTGTGATCCAGATCGAGTTGTACAGGAAGTTGACCTGGATTGCGGGACCAGTCGGCGGTGGGATATAACCGAGTCGATGGTAGGTAATACCGATATACCCCTGAGGACCGGGCTGCTGCCAGACAATAGGACAGTCATCCTGTTTCATTCCTCTATGGGTAAATGCCGGCATCGAGGGATATTGCCCCGGATCATACCCTGAATAGGCATAGTATCCGTTCAGCGTCGAGTCGGGAGGAGTCCACTGGGGACCATACGGTGGAACCAGAATCCACCAGAGATCGACACTTGAGCGCAGCCGCCCTCGGGTGACGATGCCGACAGTGGAATCGCTCCAGGCGATGTACTCGCCGATGGCCGTATCTCTGTGAGAGTCGTCACTCGAAGAACAGATCACCGGTGTCCCCCACTGATCCGGATCAAGCCCTTTGTAGAACGCCACGCTGCGGATCGTCGCGGCATACTGTTCGGTAACGGGAATACCGATAAAGATGTCACCCTGCCAGGTGAAGACGAAATCCCGCAGAAGAATTTCCCGCGTCCCGGCAGGACCATTGGCCGAGTGCGCGCTCCACGTGATGCTGACGACCGTATCCTCGTCAACAGTACGAAGCGTCATTGAGGGATGGCGGTTATCGGTTCTTGCCGTATCTTTGTCGTTGAGAGCACCGCTGATCTTGTGCTCGATCGGCTCCCAGAGGATGGCTCCGGTCGATCCGGCCGGAAGGGAACGTCGCAGGTAGACGTGATAGTCCTGCGATGCGGAATCGTAGCGATGGTACGTGCAGTAGTAATAGTTGTCCGAGTAGAGAATTTTCTTCTGGTTGCTGTGCGTCAGAATCCCGAAATCGACCGACTCATCGGGCTGGGCATAGGTGCAGCGTAATAATGCGGCCTGTCCCGGGCCTAACACCAGCCGGACCTTGAACGTGCCGTCGGCGAGCGTGGCGACCGTTGAGTCCAGCCCCTTTCTCTTGCCGAGCAGCGGAAGATGTGAGGTATCGGGAAACACCTCCTGCACGCGGACGAATCGGTTGAACTGATTGGAGGTGTCGGGCGTGAGGAGCTTCATCGTCAACTCAATGACCCGCGTCTCGGTCAGCGTGTCCAGAATCGCCTTGGTGGCCGCCGAGTAGCCGATGTCGGCACTGTCGTAGTTCTCCACCGAAAAAACCCTCCTCTGGCAGATTCCAACGTAATTGGTGTCCAGCAACCGGTTCCGTACTCCCCCGGTGGTGTCGATCATCGTCTCGTAGAACCCCAGTTCCACATACGTTTCCCAGAGTGAATCGACCTCGCCGGTAATCGGATGCCACGTTTTGACGTTCGTCACGATCTCATCCGAGGGGAGCGAGCGGTGCTTCACCACGTTCGTGTCGTCGTCGTACGGAGAATCGGGGACGTTCGCCCCCCAATGCACGCTGTAGGCATCCCGCCACTTCAGTCGTTTCAGCGTCGGCCCCACTCCCTTCAGCCAGGCAAGACTCTGCTGTAATTCCCGGTAGGTGTTTCGGTAGCCCATGTAGACATCTTCAATGATGCCGAGCGTATCGCGGATATAGACCCCGTT
>CAMLOB010000316.1 GCA_946481475.1 uncultured Chlorobiota bacterium
TAATGCCGGAGTAATCCTGGGAGGAAGTTCGGATAACAGACGGAGAAGAGAACGGAATAAACGGATATCCCGTCCGGTCACGTCCTGTGAAATCAACGGTATACTCCTTGGTGACAGTAGCTGTCGTATCGGATCCGGGTGGATCGTACGTAACGATCCCCCGAACAACAACCTGCACAACATTGGCCTTCAGGGAACGGACTGACAGCAGAGTATCCCCTGTCCTGATGATTGTTGATCGGGCACCGACGGTGCCGACAGCTTTCAGGGTGGTCACCGTATCGAGAAGATCGGACGGATTGAAATACAGATGGTGGAGGAACAGATACGCCTGACGATTTTGCTCCGCCACAAAAGATGACGCCACAAACCATCCGATGCTGTCCCGACTCAGAGCCAGGATCTCCTTTTCGGGAAGGATGGGAGAAAGGTCAACCGTCCGCTCGGGAAGCTGATCGTAGAATGAACGGTAGAATTGAAGAAGGCTTCCCTCAAGGACTGCAATGGAAGAATCTCCCGTATGATAGTGAGGAAGACTGAAACGATTGTCGGGAACAGTGCGGAGATCCGCAGAGCCGTCGGCAGCCGTGACGGTCCGTTCCCCATCCTTCAGAGAAAGAACCAACTGTCCTCCCAACAGCGCATATATATCATCTCTGACAAGCCCTGTAGCGGCCATCTTCATCTCCTTTCCCGGCCCTTTCCCCTCATCATCAACGTAACAGGCATAGGCAGATTCCAGATTTCCCCGCACGTCATTCCACAGCAGAACCGTTCCGCCGACAACCTTCCGGCATGTAATCACTTCCCGGAGCTTTCCTCCTTCGGCCAGGAGCATCTCGTTTCCTTCCAGTTCCCCGTCCGACCGGATTATCCGTCCGTATATCCCCGGCTTCTCCTTCCGCTTGTCGTTCCAGATGACCAGGAAACGATCCTCAAGCGGAACGACCTCGACCACATCGAACGGCCGGGCCTCCTCGCCGCTCAGCCGGAACTGCCGACCGTTGACGTGGGCGACCAGGATGCTGACCGCATCCTTCCCCTTGTTGTACCCGGTCGTCCCCCAGACAACCAGTCGCGACAAGGAATCGATCTCGCCGGCTCCCTGGATGCGAATATCCTCCGGCAACACATACCCGTAGGAATCGCCGGACAGCAGGTAGTCTTCCGGCTCCTGCGCCGTCAGAACGGCATTGCCTGAGAACAACCACAGCAAGATGAAGAGTCCTGATTTCATGACATCGCCCATTATTCCTGCCAGATGACCAACCGCTTCGAATCCAGAGAGACATACGTCCGCACCCGAACCTCATAAGGGCCGCTGGAAAGACCGGAGAGATCGAGCGGGAAGCTGTACATCCCGTCGGTCACATCGACGGCGAAGCGGCGGACCTCACGTCCGCGGGTGTCGAAGAAAGAGATACCGGCATAGCCGTAAAAGTAACGGACATCGATGGTGAGAACCGTCTGACCAAGTGCGGGATTCGGAGAGATATCGTGAATGCGAATGCCCCGGAAGAAACTTGATCGCGTACGATCCAGGTCGGGAGGGGAGGAGACCGTGTCGAAGATGATGATCTCTCCCCTGTCGGTCATGTAGCGTTTCGGCAGATTCAGCCACGTGCCGTAGATCTCGACCTCCTCCGGCGAGGAGTGATCCTCCCAGAACAACCGGATTTGGCCGTCATGCAGAAACCCCACAGGCCTTGCGGTTCTTCCGGTACTCCGACTGACGCGAAGATCCTTCAGCAACGTCCCATCCTCCAGGTAAAGAACGTTATCGTATTGATCGAAGAACGTGGCCCGCACTCCCTGCGGGCTCCCCTGAATCAGGATCCGGACCCCTTCCGGCGTGACGAACCCGACGGTATCGGCCTCTCCCGGTTCGATCAGTTCCAGTCGTTTCAGACATCCCTCGATCTCTTCGTCGAACAGACTTGTGTAGCACCGGCAGAAGGGGTTTCCACCGAGCGTGTCGTATTGCACGCAGATCGTATCGTCCCTTGTGCTGATGCCGAGAAGGCGATGAGAGACATGGAGCTCGGACGGGACAACAGCAGTGGTGAAATAGGACGTATCCTTCGGCATATTCCAGATGACCCGGACGGAGGATTCCCCTTCCGACTCACTCCTGGTAATGCGAGGCCGCGGCGGACGCAGAAATCCATTCTCCACACGATATTCTCCCACCACGTAGTACGATATATGTTCCGACGATGTAAAGGGTGTCGGCGAGCTCGGTATCTTGATCCGGTGCGTCCGATAAGCGTAGACTTGCGCAACGTTCACCCCCGTATACCGCACCCAACCTCCACTCTCGACTTCGATAACGTTTGTGGCTTGCGGCGGCTCGCCCCACACCCCCACCTGCCTCGTCGTAGAGAACGTGTCGATCACATTCTCCGGATCAAAATAAAGGTTGTGCGATAATTGGTATTCCGTCTTTCCCTGTCGCAGAGTCGTCCGGTAGTTCAACAGCCATCCCAGACTGTCTCTGCTGAGTACCTGAATATATTTTCCCGTCAGAATCGAAGAGAGGTCGACGGTCTTCTCGGGCAATTCATCATACAGCGATCGATAGAAGTGGAGGTGAGTGCCGTCAAGCACCGCTAATGAAGAATCACCTGTGTGATAATGAGGAATGTCAAGTCGCCTCGACGGAATCGGACGTCCATCAATCCGTCCGTTCGGTCTTATCACCACAACTTTACCGTCATTCAAGTGGACGAGGAGTTGTCCGCCCGGCATTGTGTAGATCTCACTTGTACTGATCGACGACTCTGCAATCTTCACCACCTCCCCATCGGGTCTGCCGTCCGGAGTAACGGCGAGACCGTACGTCGACTCCCGGCCATCAACCGAATCCTGCCACAGCATGAATCGTCCTCGGTCTTCAGTAATCCAGCTTGCAACAAACACCGGCTTCACCACACCAGACCCCAGAAGCATCTCCTCCCCCTCCAGACTTCCGTCCGGCATCACCACTTGTCCGTACAGACCCTCCCCTCCTGCTCGCCTGTCGTTCCAGACGACCAGGAACCGGTCATCGAGCGGGAGAATGCCGACGGTCTGATACGGGATTGCCTGCGGGCCGGTCAGTTGGAACTGCCTGCCGTTGAGGTTGGCGATGAGGATATTCCGCCGCTCGTTCGTCCCGTCGTATCCGATCGTTCCCCAGACCGCGAGCCGTGCCGTCGAGTCAAGTTCCCAGGCAGCCTGCAGAAGGATTTCGGAGGGGAGGGAATAATCGAACGGTCCTTCGGAGATCAGGTAATCGCCCGGCTCCTGTGCCCGGAGTCTCTCTGCGGAAAGCAGAAGGAGCAGAACAAGAAAGCCCGGAATAGACAGCATATGAACGGGAAGTCGTTTCATCTTCTCTTCAATGTGATGATGAATGACGGACCAGAATCGGCTCCGAGACAAAAGCTCCGGCAGAGGACACGTTCAGCAGATAGGCTCCGGATGGAACTCCTTCAAGATCGATCCGGATCGGGTGAATCGTCCCGCCGGATTCGTCGTCCGACAACGTCATAATCTTCCGTCCCAGCATATCGACAAGTTCTATCCGAACGCTTTCCGCAGACGTGCCGACGATATCCAGCAGCAGTTCCCGATCAGCCGGATTCGGTCGGACCGACAAACGGAACGCTTCTCTCCCCGCCGGAAGGTCGGGGACAGGTTCTTCAACCACACCGCTGACATAATCAACCGGACGGAAGTACGCCCCGTAGATGTCCGGATTCTCCCCCCGATGATCTTCCCATGCTACGATCAGCGTATCGTTCCGGAAGAGAGCGGTCGGATTATATGAAGGAGCAGGGATGTCGCTGAGTCGTACGTTTACCAACATATCCCCCTTTGCGGAGCGACGGGGCCGGAGTCCCCCGTCCAGCACCGTCAGTCGGACCCCGGTCGCCGTGGAGATCACAAGGGAGATCGAAGCATCTTCCGGGTTCTGCGCCACTGCCAGACCGGTCAGCGAATCGACTTCACCTTCCCAACGGGCCATCATCAGGAAGTTCTCGTCGTAGATACGCAACCGAAGGGGCAACCCGTCGTGCGGCAGATGGTAGACCAGAGACCACGTTCCACGCAAACGAACCAGACCGGATGAAGCCGGAAGCCATTCGTCGAGGGAAGCTTCCCTCAGCACATTCCCGTTCGTATCGATAAGGCGGGCAAGCCCCCGGTTGCTGATGTCGATGTATTTGTTTTCGCCGAGAGGGGTGATGCGAAGATAGTCGAGGTCGTCGGGCGAGGAAGTTTTTTGAAAGGCCCGCCAGATCGGTTTCAGATCGGGGTTGTACAACGTAATCCGATTGTTGATGCCCGTATCCCTGACCCCTATCAGCAGGTTTTCGGTCTCCACGTCTCCTGAAGCGGCAAGCAGATAACGTTCATGCAGACCGGGAACTCCATCTGCATACTGCCCCTCCTCGTTGACAAACCTGATCCACTTGCCTCGCAACGGCACCTGCAGGTTGAACTCCCAGTCGATCAACCAGACTCCCCACTGATAGTTATAGGTTTTAACGGTCTCCGTATAGCCCACGGCAATTCCCTTGTCGGCATGAGCGGCGACAGTCTGTATGTCTCCCTTGCCGCCTGACAATGAACCGACATATTGTGAGAGGAAAACCGGCGCCGTTGTCATTGTATCCCAATGATGAAGAAGCAACCGGTTGGGATGATCCATCCAGCTGATGTACAGGAAATCTCCTTCACGGATCAAACGAGGAAACGTGTGCCGCGCAACTTGTTCCTGCAGGACAGTCGGCGCTTCATATTCCATCCCGTTGAACTTCACGCAGCTTGCCGACGGGCAGTTATGACGCACGACGTGCAGATCGGGAAGACAGGTAATGCTGTTGTATTCCGATGCTGATGATCTGCTGAAGGTTCCTTGCTCATCGATTTGATAGTACCAGCCGTATGAGCGTCGGTCCTCAGGTTGAGCAGGCAGCTTCTCCACTGCCTCGGCAATAACGCAGAAACGGTAGGAGAAGTCGCATGCCCGATGCATCTCTTTCGCACCATACCCCAGGCTGGAACTGATAGCCGCACCAGCCCCCACTCCCACCAGTTCGAGCAGAACTTCCTCTCTCTGATCGAACAATCCCGTCTCCGGCGAGATCAGACCGGAAACCAGACGAAACTGTGCCTGTTCGATGTAGTACGTGAACCGCCCCGGATCCCCCGCCGTCACAAAAAAGTGCCGGTACCGACCGGTACTGTCGATGACAAGGACTTCCGTACCCTTCAAGGTCGAGTCCTCACGCGCATAATAGGCGACGTTGGTCGGGATCGTATCGAACAGCGTGGGATAGGTGTAGATCGAATCGCCGTGAATCTGAACAAGAGATGAATCGGCAGTCGTCACCGAAGGGGAGATGATGTAGCGCGGGTTGACCCTTCGATGATCGATGCTTCCGTCGGAATGAATAAAAACGGGTGCCCCCTTCGAGAGTTCGATTATCCGTGCCCCTTCCAGTCCCTGAACCTTGCGGACCATCTTCTCCCTCCCTTCAG
>CAMLOB010000317.1 GCA_946481475.1 uncultured Chlorobiota bacterium
CCAGGTAGACGAGTCGCTTCCCACGAATCTCCCGCTCAAGAATCGGGAAGTCCTCGCGGACGAAATTGTTCAGGTCGGTCAGGAGCCGTTCCTTCCGGTTGTCGAGAAGAGTGTTCATGAACTTCGATCCCCTCTGCTGCGTGTCTGCTTCTTATTTCTCAAGCCGTGCGTCAAGCAACTCCATTGCATACCCCCGAAGGGCCTCATCGCCGATGTGCTCGATAACCTCGGCGGCAAAGGCATAGGTCAGCATCTTCCGTGCATGCTCCTTCCCGATACCCCGCGCCCGAAGATAGAAGATCGAGGTCTCGTCCAGTCGACCGATCGTAGCGCCGTGAGTACACTTCACATCGTCGGCAAAGATCTCAAGCTGCGGTTTCGTGTCGATCTCCGCCTCGTCCGACAGCAGCAGGTTCATGTTCGACTGCACCGAGTCGGTCTTCTGTGCATCCTTGCGAACAAAGATCTTGCCGTTGAAGACGCCGTGTCCGTTTCCGCGAAGGATTCCCTTGTAGAGTTCGTGGCTCGTACAGTTCGGCACCGCGTGGTCGATCGAGGTGTGGCTGTCGATCAACTGATCTTCCCCCACCAGATACAGTCCGTCGATCGCCGCATGTCCCCCCTCCCCCTGCAGAACCGCCCACGGATCGTTCCGGGCGATCCTTCCGCCGAAGGAGAGCGTGTTGTTGTAGTAGTTGGCGTTCCGCCCCAGTCCGGCCCAGGACGTTCCGATATGGAACGCATCGGGACTTTCATGCTGAAGCTTCACGTGCCCGAGATGAGCATTCTCTCCCACCACGGCTTCGGCAACGGCATTGGTCAGATAGGTCTCTCCCGGTTTTCCGGTAAACTCCTCGACAACTGTCGCTTCGGATCCCGATTCGGCGATCAGCAACGTGCGGGGATAGGTCACCACCGGCTGGTCCGAGGAGGTGGTCAGATAGAGGATATGAACCGGCTTCTCCAGCTTCAGGTTCTTCGGAATGTAGACAAACGCTCCGTCACGAAGGTGTGCGGTGTTCAGCACGGCAAAGGGATGTTCGAATCCGGCTCCGTACCCGGCGATATGCCTGGTCACCAGCTCGGTATGTTCGCGAATCGCCGAGACGAGATTTGCCGCGATAACCCCTTCGGGAAGCCCTTCAACCTCCGATTGTTCCGGGACAAAAAATCCGTTGAGGAAGACAAGCCGGAACGCATCTCCCCGAAATCCGACACCCCCTGAAAAAAGGGATTCAACACTCTTCTCCTCCCGTGCCAGAACCGGTCTGAAACGGTTTCGGATAACCGGAAGGACGTTCGTGTACTTCCATTCCTCATGCTTCGTTGTCGGGAATCCGGTCTCCTCGAATCGTCTGATCGACTCGGTCCGCACCCCTGCCAGCGGTCCCTCGGCATCCCCGTTCAGCGAACCCCGGAAAAGATTGAAGGCATCGAGGAATTGCCGAACGTTCTCTGTAGTGTATTTCTTGCTCACAATGATTGTGCGATGTTCATGTATTAATGATCGTCTGCAAAACGGGTCGGATTCTTTCCTCCGGCTCCCCTACGCCGTCTCGGCCACGCTCGTCTCACCGGCATGATCCTTCACCCAGTCATACCCCTTCTCCTCAAGCTCAAGAGCCAGTTCCTTCCCGCCCGACTTGATGATCCGCCCGTCGTAGAGAACGTGAACAAAATCCGGAACGATGTAGTCGAGCAACCGCTGGTAGTGGGTAATCATCAACGTCGCATTGTCCGGACGTCTCAGCTTGTTTACCCCGTCAGCCACAACCCGAAGGGCATCGATGTCCAGTCCGGAATCGGTCTCGTCGAGAATCGACAGCATCGGCTCCAGGACAGCCATCTGGAAGATTTCGTTCCTCTTCTTCTCTCCGCCGGAGAAGCCTTCGTTTACCGGTCGGTTCAACAGTTCCTTCGGAATATCGAGAACCTCGGTCTTCTCACGGATAAGACTCATGAAGTCGGCCGCATCGAGTTCCTCCATCCCCCGATGTTTCCGCACGGCGTTCAGGGCCGCCTTCAGGAAGTACATGCCGTTGACTCCGGGAAGTTCCACCGGATACTGGAACGCAAGGAAAACACCCTCGCGTGCACGTTCCTCCGGATCGAGTTCCAGAAGGTCATGCCCCCGGAACCTCACGCTCCCCTCGGTTATCTCGAAGGCTTCGTGACCGGCCAGAATCTGCGCAAGCGTACTCTTGCCCGAACCGTTCGGTCCCATAATGGCGTGAACTTCCCCCGGATTGATCCGCAGGCTGATCCCCTTCAGGTTTTAGTTCCCCTCCACACTGGAGTGGAGTTTGTTGATGTAAAGAATTGGCTGTGACATTGTTGTTGATCTGTCTGTATACTGGATTATTGAATTCAAATACCGGCTCTTCGCAGCGAAGACTTCATGCGCTATCCGACACTGTCTTCCAGACTGACGGCAAGGAGCTTCTGGGCCTCGACGGCAAACTCCATCGGCAACTCGCGGAAGACCTCCTTGCAGAAGCCGTTGACGATCATCGAGACGGCATCCTCGGCCGAGAGTCCCCGCTGCTGACAGTAGAAGATCTGATCTTCACCGATCTTCGAGGTCGAGGCTTCGTGTTCGATCTGGGCGGTAGAGTTTTTCACTTCAAGGTAGGGGAAGGTGTGGGCCCCGCACTTGTCGCCGATCAGCATCGAATCGCACTGCGAGTAGTTTCTGGCCCCCTCGGCACCCTTCATGATCTTGACCTGGCCGCGATACGTGTTCTGTCCGAACCCGGCCGAGATCCCCTTCGAGATGATCGTGCTGCGGGTGTTCTTTCCGATATGAATCATCTTCGTGCCGGTGTCGGCCTCCTGATGATTCTTGGTGACCGCAACCGAGTAGAATTCGCCGATCGAATTATCTCCCTGAAGAATGCAGCTCGGATACTTCCACGTGATGCGCGAGCCGGTCTCGACCTGCGTCCAGGAGATCTTGGAGTTCTTCCCGCGACAGGCCCCCCGCTTCGTGACGAAGTTGTAGATACCTCCGCGCCCCTCCTTGTCCCCGGGATACCAGTTCTGGACTGTGGAATACTTGATCTCCGCATCATCGAGCGCAATCAGTTCCACAACCGCCGCATGCAACTGGTTCTCGTCGCGGCGCGGCGCTGTGCAGCCTTCGAGATAGCTGACGTAGCTCCCCGCCTCTGCAATCACCAGCGTCCGCTCGAACTGGCCGGTGTTGGCCGCGTTGATCCGGAAATAGGTGGAAAGCTCCATCGGACAGCGGACCCCCTTCGGGATATAGCAGAACGAACCGTCGCTGAAGACGGCCGAGTTGAGAGCGGCAAAAAAGTTGTCGGTGGAGGGGACAACCGAGCCGAGATATTGCCGGACGAGATCGGGATGTTCCTGCACCGCCTCGGAGAACGAACAGAAGATGATCCCCTTCTCCGCAAGCGCCTTCTTGAACGTGGTCCCGACCGATACGCTGTCGAGCACCGCGTCGACGGCAACCCCGGCAAGGGCGGCCTGCTCGTTCAGCGGAATGCCCAGTTTGTCGTACATCTCCAGAATTTCCGGATCGACCTCGTCCAGACTCTGTGGTCCTTCCCCCCTCGTCTTCGGAGCGGCGTAGTAGGTGATGCTCTGATAGTCGATCGGACCGTACTCGAAGTTCTGCCAGGTCGGCTCCTCCATCTTCTGCCAGTGCCGGAACGCTTTCAGCCGCCACTCAAGAAGCCATTCCGGTTCATTCTTCTTCCCGGAAATCGTCCTGATGATCCCCTCGTCCAGCCCCGGAGGAATACGATCTTCCTCCAGCTCCGTGTAGAAGCCGTACTTGTACTCCTCGTTGGCGATCCTGTCGATCACTTTCTGGTCAACAGCCTTCTTGTCGTAGCGTTCGGCCACGCTCTGCGGAGCAGTCGATTCCTCTTTCAGGATTTCGTCCTTCATTGCAAGTTCCAGTTCTTTTATCTTCAGCTTGATTGAATTATCGGCAGTCCCGGGGTGAATCGGGCAGGGTTTGACGGACGAAAGTGAGAAATCTTGACAAAAGAATCAAGATTCAAAGTGTATGAACGCCTCAGCCCCCGCTTCGGGATGTGCAATCGGGAACATTTGCCTCCCCCCGAACGTTCCTTGCAAAGAAAGAGCATCTATCTGGAGTTCCCGTTCCTTTCAAGCACAGAACATATGACGATATACGAGGTAAATGTCAGAGTCCTCACCGAAATCGCCGATGAGTACGAGATCTGGCTGAACGATCATATAGAAGAAATTCTGCTGATCGACGGGTTCGAATCGGCCGAATGGTTTGTTGTGGAGGAAGACAAGGAGACGAAAGATCTGGAGGAAGCCGTACGACAGGCCGTGCGGCTGGATGAGTCGGTGCCGGCCGAGATTCGCGAGGCGGCCGCATCACCGGTCGAGACCCGCCTCTATTCCATTCAGTATCGGCTTCGCGACCGGGCAAGTCTGGATCACTACTTCAACTTCCACGCCGAGAGATTGCGTCAGGAAGGGATCGAACGGTTCGGCACCAAATTCGCCGCCACCCGCAGAGTGATGAAGCTCTATCGCATCTACGAAACGGCAACCGAAAGATAGTCCGCTCTGTCGGTTGACTTTGTTTTCCCGCCGCGATATATTGTTCCCCTTGTCCACAACAAACCTGCAGGCCTATGAAACACGACTACCGCGCCGTACCCAGAGAGGATGGAGGATGGAAAATCGTTCTGCAGACCCCAGCCGACGAACCGGAAGCTTCCACAGGCTTTTCCCACTCCCCTGACCGGATGGAACTGAAACCTCCGACCCGGATTCGACCGACAGTCTCCCCTTCCGATCCCCCCTCTCCTCTGGACTGAGGGCTTATCTGTTCGCGTGAATGGTTTCGAGGAACGCCCGAACCGTTCCGACGGGATCGGACGCCGAGGCGACGGCGCCGATCACGGCAACCCCGTATGCCCCGGCCGCAATAACCTCACTGCAATTTTCAACCGTCACGCCCGCAATGCCGATCACCGGAATGCCTCCGTCGCGAACGGTCTCGCGCACATGATCGATGCCGAAAGGAACAACCGACAGGTCTTTTGACGATGTGGAGAAGATCGGACCGAGTCCCGCATAGTCGGCCGAATCCCGTTCGGCTCGCCTCAATCCGGCGGCATCCCGCACCGTCGCCCCGATCAGCTTCCCGTTTCCCAGAATCCGCCGGGCAACCGGCACCGGCATATCTTCCGCTCCAAGATGAACTCCGTCGGCATCGACCGCCAGACAGAGATCGACCCGGTCGTTGACGATACAGGTAACCCCCGACCGGCGGCAGAGCCGGGCAAGCGCATCGGCTTCGGCAAGCATCTGACGCATGCTTCCCCTCTTGTTCCGATACTGCAACGTATCGGCTCCGCCGGCAATCACCTCTGCGGCAAGATCGACCGCCGAACGAAACGGGCGGCCCCCGTCACCACCGTTGATGATGACGTGAAGCCGCCCGACGCTCTTTCGGATACGGTTCA
>CAMLOB010000318.1 GCA_946481475.1 uncultured Chlorobiota bacterium
GGAATCGGCGCACTCTATGCCAGACTTTCCGGCGATGACGATCCGACCGACGACACGTTCGGTGCGTTCAACACGCTTTTTGCCACCAACCACAAGTTCTACGGTTACATGGACTATTTCCCCGGCGGCAACGGAACTGCCGGATTGCAGGACGTGGGGGTGACGACGCGGCTGAAGTTCTCCGATGATGTCTCGGCCGCCCTCGACGGTCATCTGTTTACGACCGCCGTCGACCAGGGAGGGGGGACCGGACTCGGGAAGGAGATCGACGCAACCTTCGTCTGGAAGTATCACACGCAAAACAACAGGAGTCACGCGACCTTTACCTTCGGCGCTTCGGTCTTCCTGGCCGATGAGCTGATGCGAAGCGTTGTCGGAGGCGACCTCGGATGGTGGGGTTACGGTATGATGACGGTCAACCTGTAGAACCTGCCGAACGTTCACCCCGGAGTGGGGAGTATTGATTCAACTGTTCAGTATCGGGAGGAGAGAGAAGATGAAACTGCGTATTCGGGCAAACACGATCCGGCTTCGTCTCGGCCGTGAGGATCTGCGTCGTCTGGTCGAGCAGGGGAGCGTCACGGATGTTCTGCGATTCGGTCCGGGCGAGGAGATGACGCTCTCCTACGGGGTGGAAGCTGCTTCGGGGATTTCCGGCTTCGACTGTCGCTACCGTCCGGGAGAAATCCGGGTGCTGATGGCCGATGAACTGTGCCGTCGCCTGAACGATTCCGACGACGTCGGCTTTGAAGGGGAGATCGGCATCGGAGAGGGGATGACGTTGGGGCTGAACGTGGAGAAGGATTTCGCCTGTCTGAAGCCGCGCGATCCCTCCGAAGATGAGGGGACGTTCCCCCATCCCGATGCGGTTGAAAACTGATCGGGGTTTCCCGTCCCGTGTTTCCGCCACTGACGCCGGAACAAGCCTTTCCATCCGGATGAACAGTTGTAGATTCGTCCCGCACACACTTCACATGAACGTTCATCAGGATATACTGCCATGAAGTTTGATCCGGAAAATCCCGTCGTCCGTCTCTGCGCGGCGGGGATGGAACTGGAGGGGCTGGGAGATCGGGAGGGGGCCGACCGGCGTTTTCAGGAGGCGTGGGAGATCGCCTCGAACGATTTCGAAGCCTTTACCGCCGCCCACTATCTGGCCCGCAACCGGAGCGATCCGGCCGAGGCGCTCCGCTGGAACCGGGAGGCGCTGGAGCGGGCGCGTGGACTCGACGGGGTGAAGGAACATCTTCCCTCCCTCTGTCTCAATCTCGGTCACTCATACGAAGTGATGGGTGAAAGAGAAAAGGCCGAATCGTTCTATCGCGAGGGGGCCGATCATGCCTCCGGTCTTCCGGCCGGACCCTACGGCGACATGATCCGCTCCGGCATTGCCGAAGGCCTGCGAAGAGTGGGGAGCGACGCGGTCCGGATCGAAGGACTGGACGAACTGATCGACGAGTGGTGCGAGCGGCGCGACCTGAAATCCCTTGCGATGATCCTCCCGGCCCGGGTCGGCTACCTCGGCTCGCGTGACGACATCGCCCGGATCTCCAGCGCACTCAGCCGTCTCGCCGCCACCGGCGGATTGCCTGATGGTGAACGGAAGAGGGTGGAGGATGTGATCGCCCGATGCGTTGAGATGGTTCGCTCCGGAGACGAGGAATCGGTGTAGTCGTTCCGACACGCAATCTTTTCCGATCTGTGCAAATCCGTCCGATCCGCGTCATCCGTGTACCATTGATCGGGCACTCCCTTGCATCCGCCACATTCCCGATTGCACATTGCACGATCCGACCCCACCCAACCCACGAATTCCCGAAAAAGAGAGAGCCGACCCGTTCCGGCTCTCTCTTTGCATTCCTCTCCGTCACCGATTCCCGCATTCACTTTTCATAACGGAGAGCATCGCCATGAGACACGCAATTGCAATCTGCCTGATCGTTCCGCTGATGATTATTGCCTGCGATGGACAAAGGGATAGACGGGTCAAGGACCACCCGCCACGTCGTATCCGTTCGGTGATGAGTTGGGAGAGGAGTCTGGTGGACGGTCTTTCCGTCGGTGTTGATGCTGGTTGTTTCTCCTCTAGAGAGGAATATGATTCGGGTCAAGTCGTGATGCCGGTGCGTATGACTACCTATGATACGGCAGGAAGAACAATGTCGGAATTCGAGCTTTCTTTCTACCCTAATTCGGATCTGGGTGACGACTTCGGTCCGCAGATATACTGCAACCTCTTATCCTTGCCGAGTTGTTCAGTTCGACAGGCTTTCTACTTTTATACTCCCGACAAGGAAAGGGTGAGCGAGATCCGATGCTTTGAAGGGACCGTTAATCTGGGGGCAAATTTCATCGCTGACCTGTTCAGTCTTTTCTCGGATTCCGGTATAACAGAAAGGGAGTACTATTTCTATAACCATCGTGGAGATACTGATCGCATTGAAGCAGTTTGGACCGAGACGGGAAATCGGACAGTGCGGGCACGCTTTCTGTATAACACCGCAGGTCGGCTTGAGAGTACGATCATTCCGCTTCCGATGCTGCTTGGTAGTGACAGATACTACGATACCGTACACTACCATTACGATGACTGGATAGACGACAACAGAGTGACAAGACTCGATTCATGCTGGTACTCGGTTCTCTTTGTCTACGGTAAAAATGGAGAGATGAGCAAAAGAATAATTCTTGATCCGTTCAAAAATTATGGTGGCGAAACGAAGATTGAATGGTATCAGGGAATTGGTAGAGTAGAACGTCGCTTCGGATCAACAGGAGAGCTTCTGGACCAGACACTGTTTGATGTGTACGGATTGCCTCTCCTCTCATGGATATGGAACCGTAGGGCGGACTATGGTGCCTCCGGATTTGCCCCTGTCATCTGGTCTGGTGTCGACGACTCCGACACCCGCCCACTTCTTATCAAAGAATACCACTACGAATGGTGGTAAACCCCTACCGCACCATCACATACTTCCGCGAATCGACCCGCCTTCCTTCGCTGAAGAGTGCGATGATGTAGACCCCTTCCGGCAACTCGGCGACCGGGAGGATCGGGGAGTCGCTGTCGGGGAGGATCCGCCGTCCGGTCAGGTCGAAGACGGCGATCTCCATTTCGTCCGGAGTTGTTCCCGCGATCTCCAGGAAGAGATGTTCGTCGTCCAGTCGTCTGATGCCGGCGATGCGGGTCTCCCGTGAGGCGATATTCGGGTCGTCTGCGGTCAGTCCCTGCAGCATGGAGAAATAGCCTCCCTCCTGCAGATCGATGGCGATTCGTCCGGTGGCCCAGAGGATATGCCATTCACGCACTCCTTTGCCTGTGACTTCATGGGGAATGAAATCGATGCCGATAAAGATGAATCCGGAGTCTTTGCAGTACCCCTGATATCCGGAGGTTCCGGGTACGATCGCCAGATCAGTGCGAACACTGCTCGACAGGAGTTCCCTACCGTCATAACTCAGCGTCTTGCCGTTGCGCATGAACATCTTTGTCGGGAATCCGGAGAACGGTTCGATCCTCAGCAGAGCCAGCGGCGCATCGGTGCCGATCTCTCCCGGCAGAGCGGTTGCCAATGGAGAAACCGTTCGGAATGTCGTGTCCGCACCGACGGTGATAACCGTGTGGTCCGGCAGTCTGGTCACCATCGTTGTGCTCCCCTCTTCGACGGTCGATTCCAATTCCTGGTCGTTACTCAGGGATCGCGGCACGAGGGCCGAGAGGAATTGCCGGTCCTTTCCGGCGCTCCGCAGCCGCAGGACCGTGTGGTTCTCCGTGCTGTCGTACGCAACTTCATGCGGTGCGGTCTCGGCCCGGAAGTCTGTCGAACCGTCGCTTGCAGCGATGTGGGTCGAGAGAGCATGTCCATCCCGGTACCACATAGCTTCGCGATCGTCGAAGTTCTCCAGAAACAGGCCGGACGATGGCGGACCTTCACCGGCGAGTCCGTTGCCGTGAAGCTGCCACGTGTATTCATGTTCTTCGTCGGAGGTAAGGAAGTCGGCGATGACTATCGTTCTCAGGTCCAGAAAGAGAACATCCCGCCTGATCTTCGCACCCCGATATCCGGTCGTCACCGAACCGAAACCGAGGTGATCATCCAGATTGAACGTATCCCCGATCCATGCATCGGCATCGTTCGCCGCGCCGGGCGTACCGATTGCCGGTCCGTCGCCGTCAACCAGAATCATGTTGTGGTTTGCGGCTTTTCCCACCTCTTCCCGCCGGTCGTAGCCGACATAGCCGGGATCCAGCGCCATCATCTCTCCTCCCACGCCGAGCATAAAACTTCCGGCGTCAGCCTGATTGTGTCCCCCGCCGGACTCACGCGGAAGACCATGTTCTCCGGACATGTGGAAGTACAGAGTATGCGAAGGGAAAGGGAGGAACAGGCGGAAGATCAGATTACCGGCTTCAGGCATGGCGACGAGATGGTGAGGCTCGTAGGTCTGCTTCGGCACGATTCCGGCGGCAAGGAAGTTTGCCCGCATGTCAACGGTGGAGTGTAATTCCCTTTGCAGGGTTGTTTTGTTTGAAGTGATCGGCCAGACATATTTCTGTTCTCCTGTCAGGGCAAGTTCGGGGAAGCCTTCGTTGACGAACGTATCCTCGAGCGGGGGGAGCAGTCCTTCCGGCGTCCGGAGGCGGTAGATCCATTCCCAGAGAAGCTCATAGTCCGGATCGTGAAACGGATGGCGGATCGTTCGCTCCGAACCGTTGAAGTCAACCCCGATCTCTCCGTCAGGCAGGACGTGGCCGAGCGAACGGAAGAAGGGGAGAAGGTTCAGCGAGGCGTAGCGGAGGTAGTGAGGGCCTTCGGCGTAGCCCGCGATCACACCCGGCTCGGAGAGTCTGCGCGATTCGTCACGCCAGAAAAGATTGTCGATGTTCCAGAGGGCGGTCTTGATCCAGCTCTGCGGCTGCCGGTTCGGGTCGACGTCTCCCACATCGTTCAGCACTACCGCCGCCATGCCGAGGGCTGCGGCCGTCATCAGCGCGTGATTGTTTTTGATTGTGGTGAAGAAGGAGAGTCCGGCAACGGAGAGCGTCGCCTCGCGGTGGAGATTCCCCGCAAAGTCCTGCAGCAGGTTGCGCGCCGCCACAAGCGAGTCCTTCGGCACTCCGGCCCCGAGGGCCATATCGTAGGCGCAGAGATAGTCGATCAGTTCCTTCGATCTCCACTGCCATTCGGTATACTCCAGCGCGGTCTCCACGTCCGGATTGATCGTGCGCAGAAGTTCCAGGAGCGTTTCCCGAATCGCCGCTCGCTCCGCCGGATCCAGCGGCTGCACTTCACTCCCCGATATTCCCCTGTCGACCAGCAGAACGAACGCGGCATTCTTTGCAAATCCGGCCCGGCCTCTCCGTCCGTTGCTCGTCCCGTTCTCCTGCGGCGGCATTTTCCCCCACACATCGTACCAGAGAGAGGTGAATAACTCACCGAGCGGTTTTACCCCGATGATTTCCCGCACGACGTCGACCTCG
>CAMLOB010000319.1 GCA_946481475.1 uncultured Chlorobiota bacterium
TCGCGCAACGTTTCAGGAAGGCAAGCAGGCCCAGTTCCTCGTCGCTCAGCCATCTTCGCAGGTTCCGGCCGGTGTTGGCCGGGATGTTCGACAGGGAGATGAATTCTCCTTCGGAGAAGGCGCGGATCACCTCCGGGTGGATGTAGTGCTTCCGGCAGACCGCCGGAGTATTCCCCAGTTCTTTCGCAACGGTTCGGACCATCTCTGTGAGAGATTGTCGGATGATCTTCTCGTCATCGCTCTTTTCCATCCGTGCAAGCTCCCGGATTGCCAGGACCGTGCCGACCCACGTGCGGAAATCCTTTGCGGTGAATCCGTCTCCGGCGATCCCGTGCAGGTAATCGTTCACGTCGTCGGAATCCACCCTGTTCCGCTCCCCGCTTTCATCGATATACTGGAAGAGTTCATAACCGGGAAGTTCCTCACATTTCCTGACGGCCCGTGCAGCGCGGGCATTGGTGATCTCCAGCACCTGCTTCACCCCTTTCTTCCCCGTGAACTCCAGCTTCAATCGGCTTCCGTTCACTTCCACATGTCGTTTGCGCAATGTCGTCAGTCCGAATGATCCGTACTCCTCGGCATACTCGTCATTGCCGACCCGGATACCCGTAGCGTCCAGCAGGTGAACGACGAGAGCCAGAACCTTCTCCCGGCAGAGTCTGCGCAGGCGCATATCCCTGTCGACCTGTTCTCTGATGCCGGGCAATGCCTCACCAAAAGCGATCATTCGGTTATACTTCGTCTCGTCCCGAATCCGTCGCCACTTCTCGTGATAGATATACTGTTTCCGTCCCGCCTCATCCCGTCCGGTCGCCTGGATATGTCCGTTCTTCCAGGGAGAAATCCAGACATCGGTCCAGGCTGGGGGGATCACCAGCAATGCGATGCGCTCCCGTTCCTTCCCTTTCAGAAGCTTTCCTTCGGTGTCATGATAGGAAAATCCCTTTCCCCGTCTGCGGCGCGTGAAACCGGGATGGTCGTCGCAGACGTAGCGGAGCCCGGCCTCCCGGGCGGAGAGTTCCGGAGGGGGGGCGATGGCTTCGAGTGTGTCGTCGGATGTTTCCGTCAGGTCCCGTCTGTTCGGCATGTGATCTTCCGGAGCGATGTCTTTGCTGCGTGGTATCGTTCCGGGGAAACATTGTGGTGAAAAAAAAGGTGCCCGGGATCATGGCTCCTCTCCGGGTGCGATCTCCCCGGGGAATCGTGTGATGTTTACGGACTGATGCCGGAGTGCCGCCCCGCGTTGCGGGGCTTGGATGGTGGTGGGGGCTTCCGGTCTCCGTGCTGACGCACGGAGCTATGGGATACGGAGCCGCGGGAAGGGGTGAGTGGGCTTGCTGCCGAATTATCGGAATTCTCCGGTCACCTCTATTCCTCCGACGATATTGTCGTTCAACTCTTCAAGGTCTTCCGCCGGAATCCACCACTCCGTATGGTGCGCGGCTCCGACGCGATGGATCCCGTATCGCTGCATGAACTCCCTGCGGACTGCAAATCGCGTAACGAAGCCTGCGCCGCTTGCCGGAACGTTCCACTTTCGCGCGATCTCCTCGGCATACTTCTCGTTCGTTACCGGATAGAAGATCGGCTGCTCCGGCAGACGGGGAGGCCATCGACTGAAATTATTTTGCCTGAGAAGTTCCAGCTCTTCCGTGCCGACCGGACGGTAGAGAATAACGGTATCCATCAATTGATCATGTTGTGGTTCGGAACAAGCCACACATTCCTTTGTGCATTCTTTGTGTTCTTCGTGATTTGGTGGTAAAAAACAGACAGACACGAAGAGACCACAAAGCTCGCAGCGCACGTAAAAAAACTTCTTCCCCCTGCCTGACTCAGACCTTCAGCGAACCGCGGAATCCTCTGGCCGCATAATAAGAGGATGCCCCGTTGTGATAGACGAAGACGTGGTCGTAGCGGCGGTCACAATAGAGGGCGCCGCCACGTTCCCTGATCTCGGAAGGTGTCGTTATCCAGCTCGATGTCTTCGTATCGAACTCCCCGAGTTCCTGCAGTTTCCGATACTCTTCTTCCGTTAAAAGGTCGATGCCCATGGCGGCCGCCATATCAACCGCGGAATCCTTCGGCTTGTGTTCCTTCCTCGCATCCAGCGCTTCACGGTCGTAACAGAGGCTTCTGCGGCCTTTGGGACTTTCGGCTGAACAATCATGGAAAATGTATTCACCGGTCTTTTTATCGTGACCGATCACATCCGGTTCACCACCGGTTCTTTCCATCTCATTGAGCGACCACAACTTTTCGGTGTCGGCTTCCAGCTTTGTTCGTACTTCAGCCCACTCAATGCCTTTATGGCGATTCATGTTCTTCTCAAAACGGGCTTCCAGTGTTTTGAGAAGTTCTTCACGTTGTTCCGATGACAACTTCCTTTTCGTGCTGCTCATGGTTCTTATAGCATTGTTGTTGAATAAATGTGCCGGGTGCATGGTTATAACAGTCGGCATCTCCGGGAAGATCAGTGTCTCAACGGTGCTCCCGTCGTCCCCGCTTCAGAATCTCTGCCAGTATCGCCGCGATATTCCGCGCATCGTCAACGCCGCGGTGATGCGTTCCCACGTGCGGCAGCCCCATCTCTTCAAGAACCCCCCGCATCCCTTTGGCGAAGGTCTTTCCGGCAAAGAGCGGATAGAGATTTTTGACGTTGAGATGAGAGGGGCCGAAAGGATAGGGAATATTCAACTCTTCGCAGCTTTTTTCGAACATCCTCCGGTCGTAGTCGCCGAAGCTTGCCCAGACGCGGGTTCTGCTTTCATACTTCCGTTGCAGGTAAGCACAGGCGTCCCGCAAAGATTGTCCGGCATCGACCATCTCCTGCGTCAACGTCGTCAGTTCCGTGCAGAACCGGCTGACCGAGGAGCGTTCCGGACGGACCAGTATGCTCTCGGTCGATCTCACCTCCAGCGAGGCAAGATCTCGATAATGTCGCTCTGTTCTCCGGTCGGAGGATCTCCTTTCCAGCAGGTCGCTTCAAGATCGACCACAAGCAGGGAGTCAAATGTGGGCATGATAAAATCGGGAATCGGATGCTTTCGTTCTTCAGGATACCGCCGTCGCAAACACCACTTCCTCTACCCGCTCTTTCCCTTCGGCGATCGCCCCTTCCACCTGATCGTATCCGATCTTCTCCAGCAACGCATCCTGCCGCCTGCTCTGTTCCATCGCGTCGGCGTAGGGGAGGTGGCTGAAGGTGACCATCTCGTAGAGAGGGGCCCAGCGGTCGGGGAACATGTCGGCCAGGATGGCGTCGATCTTTTTCTTCCGGAGGAACTTCTCGTCAACCACCTTCGAGCGCATCTCCAGAAAGTTCGCCACGGCAAGCTGTGCAATCGCGTCGGCGTTCCGCTTGCGGCGGAGATGGAACTCGCGCAGAATTGCCCCCCAGTCCTCGTCGCCGTGATCCTCCAGCACATCGTTCAGCACCCGACAGTCCTCGAAGCCGGCATTCATCCCCTGTCCGTAGAAGGGGACGATGGCGTGGGCGGCGTCGCCGATCAGGCAGGCCCAGTCACCCACGTACCACGGATCGCAGTAGAGCGTCCCGAGTCGGGATGTCGGGTTGCCGTGCCAGTCCTCGATCAGCGTCGGCATCAGCGGAAGGGCGTCGGGAAAATGTTCGGCGAAGTATGCCCGGATGTCGTCGTCGGTTCCGATCCGGTCGAATCCGTTCTCCCCCTCCATCGGCGCGAAGAGCGTGCAGGTGAACGTGGCGTCCGGGTTCGGCAGGGCGATCATCATGAAGTCGTGACGGGGCCAGATATGCAGGGCGTTCTTCTCGATCAGAAACTCTCCGTTCGGTCCCGGCGGAATCTCCAGCTCCTTGTACCCGTGCGACAGCCAGTCGGTCCGTGCCGAGAAGTCCTCCACATCCCGCTCCATCGCCTGGCGCAACGCCGAGTTCGCCCCGTCGGCGGCGAAGAGAAGATCGACTTCTCTTTCCATCTCTTCTCCCGTCCCGGTATGCTTCAGCCGGATCCGCTTCCGGTCGAAATCGACATCGATACAACTCAGGTCGAAGTGGAACTTCACGTCCTCATGTTCTTCGGCCGCATTGACCAGCGTGATGTTCAGTCCGCCCCGCGAGATCGAATTGATGTGCCGTCCGCTCCGGCTGTAGGGTTGAAGTTGCAGGCCCCCCTCAGGGTCGTGGACCATCCGTCCCTTCATCGGGATGGCGTTCCGCATCACCTCCTCATCCACCCGTGCCCCTTCAAGTCCGCGGATCCCCCGGTCCGACAGGGCCAGGTTGATCGACCGGCCGCCGACGAATCCGTGGACCCGGAAGTCGGGACGCTGTTCGTAAATATCCACCCGATAGCCGCGACGGGCCAGGTAGAGAGCCAGCAGAGGACCGGTCAGACCGGCACCGAGAATTGTGACGTGACGCATGGTGCGCGATGGAAAATCAAAATGAAAAATTAACGTTCAAAACATCCGTTGCGGCGGATTGATTGCAAGAAGGCCCGAAAGATAGGGGGATTTCGGGTGGGGGCAAAGTGGCGGTTTTTCTTTTGGGATATAAGCCGGAAGGCGTGATGGATATACAGAACACAAAGACAGGTGAAGGAGATTCGCTGACTCGTCTTTGCACTACAGCCGCTCCCACTCCTCACGACTGATGCCGGCCTGTTGAAGAATTTTGTTGAGTAACGACCGATCTGTTTCCCCTCAATGAGGGTTCGGTATAAACAGGCGCAACAAACAGGCGCAACCTGTCTTTTACCATGAATTGATGATTGCCGCCGGAGTAGGGGCCTTCGAATCCGAATCTTCGAAGGTATCTGATCAGGTTACGTCGGGAGATTGAGGTGAATGGGGGCATGAGGATTCAAACCGGTTGAGTTTGAGGGGTAAGCTCTATTCCATCAATGGTTGGTAGTGGATGTCCCAGGCGCAGACCGAGAATGATCCACCCCTCAAGAACTTCCTGAAGCTGCGTCCGACAATCTTCCAGTCTCTCTCCGGTCGCAAATACCCCTGCGCACCCGGGGATCTCTCCGTAGAATGATTTGTTCTCAAGCAACTCATAGCGTGCAGTCCGCATTGCCGCGGCTATATAATCAGTCAACATGGCTCTTGCCTTTTACTGTACATGAACACTGTCGGGCTGACGAGATCAAGGTAACCGTATTGGTCTTCTCCGGCACTATCGGTGAGGTTGCCGGTCTTCTCTTCATTCTCTTTGTGGCCCGATAGAACGAGGAGAAAGATTGACTTAAAGGTACATGAAGGAAGGCCCCGAAAGCCTACCTGACCATTCTCCGGAACTCCCGCTCATCCTTCGGACAGGGGAGCTCCACCCACTCTCCCGGTTGCAGGTTGCCGAGTCGCCACGGACCGATCTTCTGCCGCACAAGCCGGAGCGTCGGGTGGCCGACCGCGCCGGTCATCCGGCGGACCTGACGATTCCGTCCCTCCCGGAGCACCAGCCGGATCCACGATGTCGGCACGCTCTTCCGT
>CAMLOB010000320.1 GCA_946481475.1 uncultured Chlorobiota bacterium
TCCTCTTCTGCTGCGGGGTTGTCCGATTCCTTCAGTGCCGTTTCCACGTTCTCTCCGAGGTTCTCGAGGTCGGCGACGATGTCGTCGATGATCCAGTTGAGACAGCCTGCCTCGCGGCCGGTGACGTGTTCGAGTCCGTAGGTGGCGTAGCGCAGGACCTGCAGGCGTCCGGCGTTGCGCTCGATCGTGCGGAAGATGCTTTCCGTGGTGGTGCCGCTCCTGGCGGTGGTCGATGTGAATTGTGAGTGAGTCATAGGATTTAAGCAGAAAACGATACCGAGCCTTGCTAACGCTCCTATGAGGGCGTCCCCGCACGTCACCGTAACGGGAGACTCGGTACCATAGTTATCGGAATAAAGAATAACCGCTTGACGGAGCGGTTACCGTCATAGGATTTTAGCACTGGAAAGATAGGGAACTCCGAAGAGAATTCCTCGGCGATCATGGATAGAAGTGCCTCGCCGTCGGGCTGACGATCACGTCCCTCCTTCGATTGCGCGGACGGCACTCCGCACATAGTCGATGCTGAGACCGACCTCTTTGGCGATGGTGCGGATCGGGACGTTCTGCGCGTGGAGCTCTGCGATGTAGGCCTGCACCAGCGGCTCGATCCGGTTCGGATGCGGGACGTAGAGCCGGGTGCCGGGGAGTTCGACCATGAGTGTGCGGACGACATCGATGCCGCAGACGTCGGCGATCAGTTGCATGTCGGCCGAGAGGTGTTGGTAGGTGATACGCTTTGTCAGGGACATGGTGGATTTTCGATTTGCGATTTATGAGTTTCGATTGTTGGTTGAGTTGGGGGCAGTGAGCTATGAGCTATCAGCAGTCAGCTATGAGTCTCCCTTTGCGCCTTTGCTCTTTGCGTTCTTTGCGTGAGTCTCGGCAGTAGAGCAATCAGCCTCCCTCCGCCAGTATGCCCGGCGTTCCTTGCGAAGTTGGGTGATGGTCTCGCCGGCTCGGTCGAGATCTTCCTTCAGCTTCCAGCGTTCGCGTTCGCAGGCGAGGAGGCGGACGGTTGTTGCGTTCATTCGCTCGGCTGCTTCCTCCGGTGAACCTTCCCGCTCTTCCTCCTCCCTCCTCTTGCGGTAGCCCGCTTCGAAGGCTCGTTGCTTGATTGCGGCCAGTTGCCGGGGCGTGATCACCGGTTCACCGAACGCCTGGAACCAGAACCGGCGGGCAAGGGGACGGCCATACGTCTCCATCAACGCCACCGTCTCGGCGGCGGCGGTGATCTGGTCCAGCGTGTAGGGCGTTTCGTACAGCCAGTCGGCCAGCGTCAGGCGCTGGTCCGATGTGGCGACGCTGAGCGTTGCCTGCTCCAGTTCGGCAATCAGCCGGATGATCGCCACCGCCCGCTTCTCCTCTTGCTCCGGCGACAGACCGGCGTGATCGATAGCTGGGGCCGTGATGCCGGCGGCGTCAATGAAGCTCCTTCTTTTCGGCTCGTTGTCTGCGTCGTTCCCGCATGAGGGCGAGGAGTTTGAGGGTCTCCGGATCCTCGTCCGGGTTGAGGTGGACGTGTTGCTGTCGGCTCGTGATCGTGGTCTCATGGTCGCGTCGAGATGATGATGGTGATGCGTTCGATTGTCGGTACCGCCAGGCGGCCATCAGACTGGCTCCCCAGTGACGGATCGCGTTGCCGTTGCGGTCGACCCAGCCGACCGACGTGTAGCTCTCCCAGATGCTCCGGGCATCCTCCTCCGGCACACCGGATCGAGCGGCATGGTCCAGAAACTCCGCAAGCGTCGGCCAGTGATCGCCCGGATCGAAGCGCGCCGCCTCTGTCTCTGTTCTCTGGTCTTGTTCAATGGTATAGTTCCTGGATCTGGTTCTGTGGGACATCGGTGTCACGGGTCGGGGGACACCAGTGTCACCCCCCTCAGGACATCGGTGTCCTCCCCCCGGGTCATCCGTGTCACCGGTGACAGGGGCGTCATCGGGCAGAAGGACACCAGTGTCCCCGGTTGGAGGACATGTGTGTCCCTCCCCCGGGACATCAGTGGCACCGGTAGCAGGGACACTCACGTCACCCGGGACATCGGTGTCACCGGTTGCAGGGACATTGATGACCTCACCGGACAGAGATAACCCCTCCCGAGCGGTCGGTTCCCCCGAGTTTTCCACAAGACAGATCGTCGGGTTCAGCAGGCGGTACGTGGTGGTTCTGCCGGTCGAAGCCTTCCGCTCGATCAGCCCCACCCCCTCCAATCCCTTCAGCAGACGGGCAACGGTCCGGACCGAGAGTCCGATATCGGCGGCAAGACGGGAGCGGGAGGGCCAGCAGATCTGCTCGGCGTTGGCGTAGGAAGCCAGGATCATGTAGAGGCAGCGGGCCTGGGGCGAGAGGGCGGCGTTGCGGATCAGCGCAACCGGAAGACAAGCGAAGGGTTCGGTCCGCTTCATGGCCGCTCCCTCCTCCGCTGCGTCCCTTGCAACGCGGCGGTGACATCCTCGACACGGTAGAGCAGGCGACGGCCGGCACGGCAGGGGATCAGCGCTCCCTGCTTCTCGAGTTTCCGGAGCGTGGTGTAGGAGACATGCAACAACTCGGCGGTCTCGGCTCTGGTCAGGAAATCGGTCCCGCCGTCGGGCTTCTCCGGATCGTTCTTCGGCAGACGTTCATCGAGGGCATCGGCGATCCCGCGACGGATCAGACCGGAGAGTTCTTCAAGACTGATCGGGAGGATGATTCCTCCCGGATGGACTGGATGATTCATGGCGTTTTGTGAGTTGGTGAGAAGATTTCAGCGATTACGGGTCTTCTTGACGGCCTTCGACTTCGTCGGTGCGGTTGCTTCGGCATAGGTCCAGACGATCTGCTGATAGTTCTGGCTGGTTTGCAGCAGGTAGGAGAGGAAATTCTGCGGGGTTCGCAATTCCTCTTTGGCCGCCGCCCGGATAGCGTTCATGTGGTCTTCGGGAAGATAGACGTGAGCCTGGATATTCTTCATACTTATAGAATGATTTGTGTACAACAAAAGTGATGATTATTTTAGCTTAAATAGCTTAATTTAATTCGCTTTTCAAGAAGATATTTCATTCAGCCGAAATGAAGCAAACCAGAATGGCTCGCATCATTGATGATTACGAGTCTTTACAGAAGCAAATTGGTCATCGTTTGCAGATGATGCGGATCGAGCTGGGATTGAACCAGACGGAGCTGGCTGAAGCCTGCGGCGTCTCGAACGGACGCATCAGCGAGAACGAGGCGGGGAACGCACTGATCAGTACCGACCTGATCCTGGCTCTCTGGCAGGTCTTCCACGTGAGTCCCTTCTACCTCCTGTTCGACATCGGACCGAGGAGGTTTGCCCGGGATCCGATGACCGATGGAGCCGGCGTTGCGACGTTGAACAGACTGCTGGAGGCGATCAGCGCGACAAGCGAATGGTTGCTCTCGAACGGCGGCGAAGTCCTGCCGCAACCGGCACCGGAAGACATGAACCGCTTCAGCAACGCCCGCTTCGGCAAGACGGCCAAAGCCGAGACCTACACCGCCGAAGAGGTGGCCGAACTGATGAACCAGTTGCGCAAGAAGGAGCGGAAGGGCCCATGACCGAATGATACGGCGTATACAGACAACAGGAACTTGAATCACTTGCAGCCCCCTGCCGCCCGCTACCGACGTATGGTTCAACCAGACCGGCACGGGGAGAAAACGGAACAATCACTCTATGAGATCATACAACGCTGAGCGGAACGGCCGCTCACAGCAGACGACAGGAACGAACGACAACAGAAGACAGATCACGATTGAGGACGGCTCGCTTGAAGGGGTAGGGATTCATCCGGGAGATGAAGTCACGATCGAGCTGCAACCCATCCACCGTGAAGACCTGCGATACCACCGAGGCGAGCTTCTCTGTTTCGCGGATGGTGCCGGCGGCATAGTGGTAGGCCGGTGTGCGTATCCGTACATTGAACTACCGTACCGGGAAATCACCTTGAGAATCGGGATGAGTGATCGGCGGGTTGTGGGGGTGGTGAAGAATACGAACCGGTCCGAGCAAAATGAGTAAGTTGACACCCCAATTGGCACCCCACAAACACAAAATCCCCGAAATCATTACGATTTCGAGGATTCCAGTACACCCGAGAGGATTCGAACCCCTAACCTTCTGATCCGTAGTCAGATGCTCTATCCAGTTGAGCTACGGGTGCATTGTCGCCGACTCTTTGTCGGGGCGGACCTTAGGCGTTGTCGAAGTTTGCGACCAGCCGGGCGAACTGACTCTTCCGGTTTGCCGCAAAGTTCTTGTGGATAACTCCCTTGGTGGCCAGACGGTCAAGGATCTGTTGCGCCTCGCGACTCTTCGCGACCGCTTCATCCTTGTTCGAGGCCTGATGCACCGCCTTGATCGCCCGGCGCATCTTGATTTTCTGGAACCGGTTGTAGGCGCGGCGCTTTGCCGACTGCTTTACCCGCTTCTCTGCTGACTTATGTTGAGGCATAGTTTCTCGTCGCTGTTTTTTAAAGAGCCACAAAGTTACGGTAACTTGACCGCTCAAACAACCGGAATTTTGATAAAAGGATGTATCACGGTTTTCCGTCTCCCCTTTTGATCGTAGCTTTGCAGGCTGTTCCGCAATTGCACGGAATTTTATGAACCGAACATCCCGAATATATCGAACTCTCCGGTGTCCGACCGGCAACATCCCGAGCAGGCCGAGCAGGGTCTGTCGGTCGATTCTGTTTTTCGCACTGCTGTTTGCCCTCGTCGCCACATCCGCATCGGCACGGCAGACGACAAATCTTGAGCAGTTTCAACGCTGTGCCCGTATCGTGGCCGATACGCTCTTCGCCCGCTCGACTGTCGGGGAAGGATTCTGCGTTCGTGTGGTCCCGCACCAGGCCGACTGGCTTCTGGATCAGGCGGCTATCGATCTGGCCGCCGTACGGGAGCTCCCCCTGCTCCCATGCAAGCCCCCCTACACCAATGAATTGCTGATCGCCGTCACCGAAATCGGCGTCCGCTATGTGGAACTTGACGACGAGGACTTCTACCGTCGCGAGATCAGGCTCGGGGTCAGCGCGTCGGTACCGGTTGCACGGCCGGGTGACGGGAAGACATCCCGAGCAACCGAACGCTTCGATTGTTCGCTCCACGATACGATCGAAGCACTGAGCATCGCCGATATCGAGGCACCGGGGTACAATTTTACCACCGGAACCACGATCAGGATAAACCGGTCGAGCTTCTGGAAGAGCGTTGCAGAGCCGGCCATCATCGTCGGTACGTCCGTGGTGATGGTGATTCTTCTTTTCACCACAAGGAGCAAATAAATGCCCTTGTTTTGTTTCCACTCCTCACGTACATTCATCAACGGCGTATCGAACGCCATGTCTGACACGGATTTGCCTGCTTATATGACAACATCGATCAGGGTCCTCGCGATCCTCACCGCCGCCGCCATCGTGGGGTGTGGAGGATCAGGTTCATCGACAAAGGATCTCACGACCGAAGAACGGTT
>CAMLOB010000321.1 GCA_946481475.1 uncultured Chlorobiota bacterium
TCTATTCTGTTTCTTCCAAACATTACCGAAAAGCAACACCCTGTCTCCCCTCCACCCCCAACCTCCCATATTTCCCGAAGATTGAATACCTTTCACCTGCGGCGTAGCGTGGGGGGAGATGGGGGATGTTTGCGCCGATTACAGCCAACTGAAGTCTCACAATAGAGTAGAGGAGAATCAACGTGCCTGACAAGGACATGACACGAAGCGTCAGCGAAAGCGAGAATCCTGCTATCCCTTCGCCGACACCAAAACGCACCCGGCCGCAATCGAACCGGGACTGGTGGCCGAACCAGCTGGACCTTTCGGTGCTCCACTGTCATTCGCACCTGTCCAGTCCGCTGGAGGAGGATTTCAACTATGCCGAGCAGTTCGCGGGGCTCGACCTGGAGGAGTTGAAGCAGGACCTGATCGAGGTGATGACCACCTCGCAGGAGTGGTGGCCGGCCGATTACGGTCATTACGGACCACTCTTTATCCGCATGACCTGGCATGCCGCCGGAACCTACCGCATCGCCGACGGACGTGGCGGCGGCGGACAGGGACAGCAGCGGTTTGCTCCGCTGAACAGCTGGCCCGACAATGCCAATCTCGATAAAGCGCGTCGGCTGCTCTGGCCGATCAAGAAGAAATACGGACAGAAGATCTCCTGGGCCGATCTGCTGGTCTTTGCCGGTGATGTCGCCATGGAGTCGATGGGGTTCAAGACGTTCGGCTTCGGCTTCGGCCGATCCGATGTCTGGGAGCCGGAGGATATCTTCTGGGGACCGGAAGATACGTGGCTGGGGGATGAGCGCTACAGCGGCGACCGGGAGCTTGCCAATCCGCTGGCAAACGTTCAGATGGGTCTGATCTACGTCAACCCGGAAGGTCCGGGGGGTGATCCCGATCCTCTGGCCGCAGCAAAGGACATCCGCGACACGTTCGGGCGCATGGCGATGAACGATGAGGAGACCGTGGCGTTGATCGTCGGCGGGCACACCTTCGGCAAGACCCACGGCACCGCCCCGGCCGACAACGTCGGTCCGGAACCGGAGGGGGCGCCGATGGAGGAGCAGGGATTCGGGTGGAAGAACAAGTACGGCAGCGGCAAGGGGGGAGACACGATCACCAGCGGACTTGAGGGGGCCTGGACCAATAACCCGATCAAGTGGGACAACGGGTTCCTGGAGAACCTGTTCAACTACGAGTGGGAGCTGACCGAGAGTCCGGCCGGTGCGAAGCAGTGGAAGCCGAAGAACCCGGAGGCCGAGGGGACGGTGCCGGACGCACACGATCCTTCGAAGCGACACGCGCCGATGATGCTGACGACCGACCTCTCGATGCGGATGGATCCGATCTACGGGCCGATCGCGAAGCGTTTCTTCGAAAATCCGGACGAACTTGCCGAGGCGTTCGCCAAGGCGTGGTTCAAGCTCCTCCACCGCGATATGGGGCCCCGCTCACGCTATCTCGGTCCGTGGGTTCCGGAGTCGCAGTTGTGGCAGGACCCGGTGCCGGAGGTCGATCACGAGCTGATTGACGAGGGGGATGTCGTCGACCTGAAGCGGACGATCCTCGAGTCCGGTCTCTCCATCCCCGACCTGGTCTCCACCGCATGGAACGCGGCGGCCGGCTTCCGGGGAACCGACAAGCGTGGCGGCGCGAACGGCGCGCGGATTCGTCTGGCTCCGCAGAAGGACTGGGAGTCGAACGAGCCGGAGAAGCTGGCGAAGGTGCTTGAGGCGCTGGAGAAGATTCGGCAGGACTTCAACGGTTCGCAGTCGGGCGGAAAGAAAGTCTCGCTTGCCGATCTGATCGTTCTGGGCGGCTGCGCCGCCGTCGAGCAGGCTGCACGGAACGCCGGTGTTGACGTCACGGTGCCGTTCGCGCCGGGTCGTACCGACGCCTCGCAGGAGCAGACCGACGTCGAGACGTTCGAGGTGCTCGAACCGGTCGGCGACGGATTCCGCAACTATCTGCGGGAGAGTGATCCGCTGCCGCCGGAGACCCGTCTGCTGGACCGGGCCAACCTGCTGAGTCTGACCGCTCCGCAGATGACGGTTCTGGTCGGCGGCATGAGGGCGCTGAACGCCAATTACGGCGGGGCGAAGCACGGCATCTTCACCGACCGGCCGGAGAGTCTGACCAACGACTTCTTCGTGAACCTGCTCGACGTCTCCACTGCCTGGAGACCGTCGGCATCGGACGAGAAGATCTACGAGGGCTACGATCGCGGGACCGGAGATGTCAGGTGGACCGCCACGGCGGCCGATCTGGTCTTCGGCGCCCACTCGCAGCTCCGTGCGCTGGCGGAGGTCTACGCAAGCGACGACGCGAAGGAGAAGTTCGTCCGTGACTTCGTGTCCGCATGGAACAAGGTGATGAACCTCGACCGCTACGATCTTCTGGCGCAGGTCCGGAGCAACGGACGGAAGCGGGAGACGGAGAGCGTCGGTTAGGTTTCCGGCTCAGGTGGTATTGCAGCGTGGCAGCAGGCGTGGGCGATTCCGGGAGGGGTCGTCCGCGCCTCGTTGCATGATATCCCCACGTGCCGTTCCGGGTGTCGGATCCGGCGGATGGACTTGCAGGTTGAAGGGGATTTCCCGTTTATTGTCAGCCTTCCATAGAGTCGGCGTGTGAAGCATGATGCAGGAGAAGAACATCACTTGGTGATTCTTCGTGTCCTTTGTGACTTCGTGGTGAGATTTACCACAAAGTCACAAAGGACACAAAGAAGCCACGAAGCGACAGACAGAGATCTCTGCAATTCGAGGCGTTCAAGAAACCCTCTAAAAGCAGTATGCCCATGACTACAACCCACAGGAGGAACAACGATGTCCGACCATCATCGCATTTATACGATGGCATTCTCAAGTGTCTATCCGCTCTACGTGCAGAAAGCCGAGCGCAAGAACCGCACGAAAGAAGAAGTCGACGAGATCATCTGCTGGCTGACCGGCTATGACCGGGCGGGGTTGGAGCGGCAGATCGAACAGAAGAACGATTTCGAGACCTTCTTTGCGGAGTCCCCCCGCATCCATCCGAACAGCTCGCTTATCAAGGGTGTAGTGTGCGGTGTGCGCGTGGAAGAAATCGAAGATCCGCTGATGCAGAAGATACGCCGGCTGGACAAGCTGATTGATGAGCTTGCAAAGGGGAAGGCGATGGAGAAGATTCTGCGGCAATGAATCGTTTGCTGCAAACAGGGGATCGAACGCCGGGCCCGGACAGGTACATGAACATATCAGACTATTCCACATGAAATCCGGACACATTCTTGAAGACGGTATCCCTCTCTATTCGGAATCGTTCGGGGATTCCGCCGATCCGGCTATCCTGCTGGTGATGGGGGCGATGACGTCAGGGGTCTGGTGGCCGGAGGAGTTCTGTCGTCGGCTTGCCGCCCGGGGTCGGTACGTGATCCGATACGACCATCGGGATACCGGGGAATCGGTGAGCTACGTGCCGGGACAGGCCCCATACGGGGTGGAGGATCTGGCTGATGATGCCGTCCGGGTGCTCGACGGGTATGGGATCGATCGTGCCCACTTCGTGGGGATGTCGCTCGGCGGCCTTCTCTGCCAACTCGTCGCCTTGAAGCACCCGGATCGCGTGCTCACCCTCACACTCATCGCATCGGAGCGGCTGGTCACGGAAGATCCTGCGATGCCGCAGATAGATCCGGCCATTCTTGAGTACCACACAAGAGCCGGAGAGCTCGACTGGTCCGACCGGGAGGAGGTGATCGACTATCAGATCGGAGCATGGCGACTGCTGTCGGGTTCGGCTCATCCCTTTGATGAAGCCGCCATTCGTGAAATGGCCGGTGCCGACTTCGACCGGACGCAGAATCTGTCGGCATCATTCAATCATGCTGACCTCTCCGACCTGGGGGTCTGGGCCGATCGGCTCGATGAGATCACCCACCCCGCTCTGATTATTCACGGGACCGAGGATCCGGTCCTGCCATACGCTCACGGCCGCGCGCTGAAGGAGGCGTTGTCGGGATCGGAGTTGGTGACTCTGGAGGGGACGGGACATGAATTGCATCGGGCGGACTGGCCGGTCATGCTGGAGGCGATCGAGCGACATACGTCAGTCTGAGGGGTGGAGGCGTTGGCCTGAGTGCTCACCGGGGGAGCGAACTCTCCCGTACAAGCGTTCCGGCCGACTCGACGCCGAGCTGCGGCACCGTTTGTTATGGGGAAGAATTTCAGGGATCTATCCGAAACAATGCACGCTCCGGCGGTGTTATCCGGACCGGGCAATCAGGTTCATGCGGCATGAAATTCCCGGCCATCTGCTCTGTATCGGAACAGGAACAACAGACATACCAGTATGACGTACTTTCGCTTTCTCGTCGCCGCTCTGCTCGCGGCATTGATCTTCTTTCCAACCGAGGCCCGGGCCCAGGAAGAGCCGGCCGCCGACTCGGCAATCCCTCTGCCGACGGAGTGGGACACGTACTACGTGGTGCTGCTGAAGGAAGGACCGGCCTACGGGGCGAAGCTCTCCACTGACTCGTTGCGATCCCTGATGAACCGCCATATCCAGTACCAGCTTCGATTGCAAAAGTCGGGAGATGCCGTTGCCGGAGGCGGCTTCGGCGGGGCGAAGGATGGGGTGATCGGCATGACGCTGCTGCGGGCCGCCTCGCTTGATGAGGCCGAACGTCTGGCCGGGGCCGATCCTGCAGTCGAGGCCGGACGTTTCTCCGCAGTCGTCTACGAGTGGTATGTGCCGGGGGGGCGGTTGCCGGAGTAGGGGGAGGGATGCTGTGTAAAATGCATTTGGAGCAATGAAGAAGAATCACGTCACCTTGAAACCCTTCGGCTACGATCCGGTGTCCGAACTGAGCCGGAAGCTCCGGCTTGAAGGTGTGCATGGGGTAGCCGCACGTCTTCAGCGTGCGGCGGCAGGAGCAACGGAGCGCTCGCCCTGCCATAGCTTCACCTGATCGGTTTGCCGATCCCTACTCTTCCCGATCTTCATCTGCACCTCCGGAACTGCCGACTTCGCTGGTCTGCGCACGCTGAAGACGTGCGGCTACCGACGAGTATGGAAACATCCCGAAGAGTAGGGCGATGAGTGAATCAGCACTTCAACAAGGTCAGCCCGCAACAGAAACATCGCATGACTTCTCCAACCATCCTCTCAGACCTCCCATCATCGGTAAGCCGTCACGGCTACGCCCTCATCCACGACGTTCTGGACAGGGGGACGATCCGGCATCTCATCGACGCTCTGAACGGTGCGGTCCGGCGGGAGAGTTCCGATCATCGCGGCCGGGTCCCCGGCATGCGTAACCTGCTGGAAGCCGTGCCGGAAGTCGCCCGGCTGGCTCGCGACCCGCGCGTTCGCGGCATCGCCGAGTCGGTGCTCGGTCCCGACTGCGCCGCCGTCCGCGGCATCCTCTTCGACAAGATGCCGGAGGCGAACTGGAAGGTGGCCTGGCATCAGGACCTGACGATCGGCGTGA
>CAMLOB010000322.1 GCA_946481475.1 uncultured Chlorobiota bacterium
CCACGACCTCGCCCCCCGTGAGCGCCACACCCCCGCCGACGACCCTGCGAATCAACCCCAAACCCCACATCACCACTTCCCCGCACGCCTTGCCGGCCCGGATACCCGATTCGATCTGCCATCCTTCCAGACGACTCTCGAGACGGGCAATCAGTTCACCCGAGGAGACGACGCTTGTGCCGAACGACCGGATCAGCTCAACGGTCCCGGCATCGACCTTTGCAACAACCGGCAGTGCATTGTTCGGCGAATATTCCATGGCAACTTCCGGGACGCCATTGAGCATTTCCCGCAGCCCTTCCTCATACTCGGTCTGGCTGGAATAAAACCTCACCGGCCCCGGCATTCCCTCGGCAAGATGGGGTTCAATTCTGTGTACCAGTCCGCGCGGTTCTCCTTCGGCAGGAATCAGTAGCGCCCAGCGTCGGGTCTGGTGCGTCTCCGACGTCAGCCCCAGAAGACGGGAGGCGATAACGTTGCTCTCCCTGAAATTGCTGAGAAGCCAGGCATCGGTGCCGGCTTCGTGCATTGCCCGTTGAATGCGTTGCAGTTGTTCAGTAGTCATTGCAGATATGTTTTACGATTGGATTGCGACTCTTCTATCACGTCCGATACTTCCTGCTATTGTCAATAGCCGTTGCAGCCGGTCGAACCGTACAAAAGTAGCTGTGATAATTCAATTCTTGTCTGTATACTTCCGGCTGACGGGATCGTTATCTGTTCACGATTCATCAGGTGGGCCATGCAATACTCAATCCGCAAGATACTTGCTCCGACGGACTTCTCCGACCATTCCGGTCATGCACTGGGATATGCCCGCACATTTGCCGAACGCTGGAGTGCCGAGTTGCATCTGCTGAACGTGATTGAACCGGCAGTCTTCCCGACCGAAGCGGGATTGACGCCGATCGGAACGATGAAACTGGGAGAGGAGATGGAGACGGCCGCAGAGCTGCAGTTGAAGAAGATTGCCTCTTCGGATCAGCTCGACGGACTCCAGATCCGAACCGGAGTTGCGCACGGACGGGCAAGTACGGCAATTATCGAGTATGCCCGAAGGAACGACATCGATCTGATTATCATTGCCACGCACGGAAGGCGGGGGCTGGAACATCTGATTTTCGGCTCGACCGCCGAACGGGTCGTACGGGAGGCCCCCTGTCCTGTTCTCACCGTCCGACCGGCCGAAAGCCGATCGACCGACTAACACTATTGCACCAACTTTTTTCTATGCCACACAGCAGGAACTCGTTCATTACCATCGAACGGCATATTGCCGATCAGGAACACCTCCACCTTTACGCCACCGGCGCATTCAGTCGACTTCTGCGCGATCTGATGCTGGCCATTCGCGTCATCTCCCGGGAAGTCCGTCGGGCCGGACTGGTCGATATTTTCGGAACCACAGGAGAGGAGAACGTCCACGGCGAGACCGTCAGGAAACTGGACGTCTTCTCGAACGACACGATCATCAGGGCAATGCGCTACGGCGGGCATCTCTGCGCGATGGCCTCCGAGGAGTCTGAAGGGATCATCTCCATTCCGAACGACATTCCGAAAGGGAGCTATGTTCTCCTGTTCGATCCTCTCGACGGATCGACGAACATCGACATCAACGTCACGATCGGCACCATCTTCTCGATCTTCCGCCGCGTCTCCCCCGACATCGATCGTCTCGGTGACATGAACGATCTGATCCAGCCCGGATACCGTCAGGTGGCCGCAGGTTACGCACTCTACGGATCAAGCACCGTCCTGGTCTACACCACCGGAAACGGCGTCGATATGTTCACTTATGATCCGACGCTGGGGGAATTTCTTCTCTCGAATCAATCGATCCGGATTCCGGATCACGGCGGCTATTATTCGATCAACGAGGGGAACTCCGTGTACTGGCACAGAGGAATGCAGGATTATATCTCCCACGTGAAGCAGATCGACAAGGAGACCTCCCGTCCCTACACCCAGCGCTACATCGGCACGGCCGTCGCCGACGTTCATCGGACATTGATGTACGGCGGCATCTTCCTCTATCCGGGAGACAGGAAAAGTCCGAACGGAAAACTCCGCCTGATGTACGAAGTAAATCCTCTGGCCATGCTGATCGAGCAGGCCGGGGGGACGGCAATCGACGGACGGAACCGGGTGCTGGACATCGTTCCGGAGAGTCTGCATCAACGTTGCCCGCTGATCTGCGGCAGTCCGAAAGACGTCGAGGAAGCCCGGTCGTTCGTCGAACGGGATCCGATCGGTGCAGAGGAAACCGTACCGCAAAAACTGCCGTCGACCGCATGAGTTCCGAACGGAGCCTTCCGCGACTTCTTCTGACGATCGGCGACATCAACGGCATCGGTCCGGAGGTGCTGCTGAAAGGGCTGCTCCGTCTCCTCCCCTCCCGTTCCTTTGTTCCTGCAATTATCGGGAACGTACGGCTGTTGCGCGACTATGTGATGAAGCTGCCGATAGACCAGGTAAGTGTCGGAGAAACATCCCTTGATCTATGCGGAGAGACCGTACCGATCATTGACATCCCCTCCGAGGCCACGCTGAATCCGGGAGCCGAAACGGCAGAAGCCGGCAAGCTGGCGGGAGATGCGATCAAGCGTGCGGTCGCCATACTTTGCGACGGCGATGCCGAAGGAATGGTGACCATGCCGATTTCGAAAAACGGTCTGAACCGGGGGGGACATCACTGGCCGGGGCATACGGAGATGATCGCCGAACTTTCCGGCGGCGGAACACCTCTGATGATTCTTGCAACCGAGGGACTCCGAGTCGCCCTGATGACCATCCACGTTCCTCTCTCCCTCGTGTCATCGCTGATTACGCCTGCTCTGGTCACGCAACGGATTCAATCCTTCCATCAATCGCTGCAAATGGATTTCGGCGTTTCCTCCCCCCGCATCGCCCTGCTCGGAGTAAATCCTCACGCGGGAGAAGAGGGGACGATCGGACGTGAAGAGCAGGAGATACTGCTGCCGGTGATCAGACAACTGATCGACGAGGGCTATCGACTGGAAGGACCGTTCCCTGCCGACGGATTCTTTGCCCGCTTCAGGCCGGGCGATTACGATGGTGTTCTGGCATCCTACCACGATCAGGGACTCATCCCGCTGAAGATGCTCGCTCGTGGAGCCGGCGTCAATATCACCGCCGGACTTCCAATTGTCCGAACCTCTCCCGACCATGGAACGGCATTCGGCATTGCCGGTAACGGCACGGCAGATGAGTCGAGTACGGTCGAGGCCATCGACACGGCTCTGCGGATTATCGGGAACAGGAAGGAATACAATCGTCGGGAAGCATGACAACGCAACGGAGTGAAGAGACCATGATCGACCTGCAGAACGTCACGATTGCACATCGGGGCATGTCTGTGCTGCGGAATGCAACGATCGATTTTCATCGGGGAGAGACGATCCTGCTGACCGGACCGACCGGATCCGGAAAGACAAGTCTGATCCGCGCCCTCTACGGAGACCTCCCTCCTCTTGAAGGAAGGATCAGTATCAACGGAATCGATATCGGTTCGGTGTCGCGGGGACGACTTCCGCGGATTCGTCGGACGATGGGGATTATTTTTCAGGATGACCGGTTGCTTGACGACAGGAACGTCTACGAGAACATGCGTTTTGCCCTCTCGATCCGGGTGAAAGCGGCCGGGGAGATCAACCGCCTTGCCTTGCAGGCTCTTGCCGACATCGGACTGAGTCACCTGCGATCGAAGCACCCGGATCAACTCTCCGGCGGAGAAGCTCAACGGGTCGGTGTTGCGCGGGCACTCTCGAGCTCACCCGAAATTGTTCTGGCCGATGAGCCGACCGGCGATCTGGACCCGACAACGACCGACGAGATCTTCGAATTTCTGGCTTCAAGACGAACGCCTGAGAACCTGTTCATCATCGCCACCCACGATTATGAACGCGCCCTCGCAGCCTTTCCGGACGCCAGAACCATTTGCCTGGAAGAGAACAAACTTGTAGAGACCTCCCCCCTTGAGGGCAGGGCTGTTAAGTTCTAAAAAAGGAGTAGAATTGCGAGAAACATCAAGATGTCGGCATCACTACTGACATATTTGTCGGAAGTTCCGGACTTCCGTCGTGGCCAAGGCAAACGCTACGGCCTGGCAGAACTGCTGGCAATGCTGATCATGGGCATGATGAGCGGTTGCTACGCCTATCGTGAACTGGCCACATTTCTGCAGGCCAATGCCGAGGAACTTCGCAACCAACTTGGCATCCAACGTGAAGCGATGCCATCGCATGTGACCATTCGCACGATCCTCCGAGGAGTCGATTTTTCCGCTCTCTGCGATGCCTTCTGCCGATGGGCTAAGACCATTGTCGAACTACCGGATGACAGCCTGATCTGCCTTGACGGTAAAGCACTGGCCTCGACCGTCAGTGATGCACACACGCGCTATCAGAACTTCACCTGCATCGTCAGTGCGTTCGCTCAAGCTCAGGGAACGGTCCTGTCGCTACGACGCTATGCCAATGCCGAGACCAGCGAACAGCCCACCGTCATTGAGTTGATCGCTGCCTTAGGACTCCAGGGCGTCACCTTCAGTCTCGACGCGCTGCATTGTCAAAAAAAACGGTACGGCAGATCATTGACACCGGCAATGACTACCTCTTGAGCCTCAAGTCGAACCAACAGGCGGTCTATCACAGGCTGTTGGCCTACATGGAGGATCGTCCAGCAGAGGATTATGCCGAACTCTCGACCCTGGCACACGGACGCAGAGAAGAACGCCGGATCTCCCTCTGGCACATTGATGAGCCCCTGACAGATCTTGCGACCGAGTGGCGGAGTCTGCGATCATTCGTGCGGGTACAACGACGGCGCACCGTCGGCTCGACAACCGCTGATGCCTCGCCGGAATGGACCACGCACTCCTACATCAGCAGCCGTCGTGACCTTGATGCACGACAACTCGGAGGCCTGATCCAATCCCACTGGCAGATTGAGAACCGTCTGCACTGGGTCAAGAATGTCATCCAACATGAGGATCGCAATGCTATTGCCGGAGCCAATGCACCGGAAAACCTGTCGCTCTTGAAAACGATTGCACTGAATCTCTATCGCTCCCACGGCTTCGACTCGATCAAACATGCCACCATTCGCTTCGCCAACAAAATCAAAGAACTCTTCCGCTTGTTCCTCAGAACTTAACAGCCCTGCCCTTAAGGAGTACCGGAGAATGCCCCCCCTTAACGTGGACAGGGCGATATACAAGGATATCCCCCTACTTGGCGATCTCTCCGTGTCCTTTATGTCTTGTGGTCAAACAACACAACGTCACCAAGTACACAAAGAAATCACAAAGTGCTGTCGCTGATATGTTCCGTTCAAGAACGAAACGTTCTCTATCAGGGAATTCAAATTGAACCTTCATGCAACAAGCAAGTCATGTGATTCGTTCATAACCTGGTATCTACCCGCAGCTACAACGATGAAT
>CAMLOB010000323.1 GCA_946481475.1 uncultured Chlorobiota bacterium
AGTCAGATCTTCGCGGATCCACTTCCGTCCGTCGCGGACCTTCTCGCCGTCGATGATGACGTCGGAGCCGATGCAGACCAGGTCCCAGTGGACCGCGCTGTTGTTTCCGTTCGGCGCCATGTCGTAGCACTGGCCGGGCGTCAGGTGAATCGATCCCCAGATCTTTTCATCGAAGAGGATGTCGAACATCGGCTCGGAGATGTGGGGGTTGGTCCCGATGGCGAACTCGCCGAAGCGTCTTGCCCCCTCGTCCGTGTCCAGGATTGCCTGCAACGCCTCCATGTTGTCCGACTCAAAGTCGACGATCACGCCGTCTTTTACCTCGAACCTGATTCGCCCGAACGGCTTGCCGTTGTAGACCGACGGGGCGTAGGTGATGTGGCCGTTGACCGAGTCGAGAATCGGCGATGAGAATATCTCGCCGTCCGGAATGTTCACGTCACCGGCGCAGGGAATCCAGGTCTGTCCCTCGATCGAGAGCCTCAGGTCGGTCCCCTCGCCGACCAGATGCACTTCGCGGCTCTTCGCCAGCAGTTCGTGAAGCGGCTTCATCCGCTCATTCAGCTCTGCGTAATCCAGCAGACAGGCTTTGTAGTAGAAGTCGGCAAACCTGTTGGTCGGCATCCGGGCATTCATTGCAAAGGCAGGCGACGGATAGCGGAGGACGCACCACCGGGTGTTGTTCACTCGCTCGCGCATGTGGACCGGACGACCGTACTCTTCATTGTACGCCTTGTCCGCCTCCTTGCCGACATCGCTCAGATCATAGATGTTCTCGCTTGCCCGCAGACCGATGTAGACGTCCATCTCCTTCATCGTCGGAAGGCCGGCGACATCGCGCCGCCGTTCCCAGTATTCCTTCGATCCACGCTCACGCTCGACACGAAGAACCTCCGTATCGTAGAGAGCCACAAACGGGTTGGCCCCTGCGTCAAAGGCCGCACGGGTCATCTCCTGGGCAAGGTGGACTCCGTTCAGTCCGTAGAGCTCGATCAGAACGTTGTCTCCCGGTTGCGTTCCGGTGGAGTAATTGATAATCTTGTCTGCAAGGTCCTTGTTGCGTGCGTCAAACATTGCGAATGTGGATAGGTTGATGAAACGATCTGCCTGTTCGGTAATCACAGCGGCTGAAAATATCACGTAAAGAGGAGAAGTCGCAACGGAATCTTTGCGTCCTTTGCGTTTCTTTGCGACTTTACGTGCAGTATCCATGCAGACCACTATCCGGAGGAGGATCATGGTGAAGTTTCTTGTTCTTGCCACACTCTGTCTGTTCCCGCTTGCCGTCCCGGTCTCCCGTGCCCAGACCGCCGATCCCTGGCTGATGAAGGGACACGATACGCGCCGCACGGGACAGAGCCGGGCGTTCGGTCCGAAGACTTACAGCCCGACTCAGTCGTGGAGCCGGGAGGTGCCGGCGGCCAACGTCATCAACATCGGCGCATCGGTCGATGAAAACGGAGTCTATTTCGGAACGTGGGGACTGCAACGAAATCCGGAAGGAAAGAACGATCCGAGGACGTGGAACAAATATGACGGCGCGGTCTACGGCTACGGGCCGGACGGCTCGCTCCTCTGGGGAGACGGAAAAGTTGATCTGGACATCGTCCATCGTTGCTACGAGTACGAAGGGCGTGAGCGGGACGGCAACGATATTTTCTGGTGCGGGTTGCTGAACAACTACAACGTCTCGTTTTACAACGGGACGGTTGAGGGACAGGGGGCGATAGATCCGGGACGGAATCTGATCTACTTCGGTCGCGGCGACGGAAAGCTGTATGCGATCAACCGGGCAAGCGGGGAGATCGCCTGGCGATATACGACGTTCAATCCGGAGTTGCCGGATGATCCGGACGGAGGAGGAGAAGTGGTGACCTCCCCTCTGTACGACAAAAACGGGACGATCTATTTTGCCACGTGGGGAGAAGGGAACTATGAGACAAACGCGATCTACGCAGTTAACCCCGACGGTTCGCTTCGCTGGCGCTATCCTTCCGGCACGTCACTTCCACACCGCTTCTTTGCCTCTCCGGCCCTCAGTCCGAATGGAGAAACCGCCTACTTCAGCACATTCATCGCCGGTGACAGCACGGAAGTTCCCGGCATACTCTATGCATTCGACAGACTTGATGAAGACGGACTGTCGGATGAAGAACGATTGAAGTGGAAGCTGGATCTTTCCTGGAACGGCGATCCGATCTTCACCAACACGATGGCGGTCGGGAGCGACGGAACGATCTACATCGGCGGCTGGACGCTCAGGGATGAGCAGAATATTCCGGTCGTCTTTGCAGTGGAAGATAACGGAACCGATGCGCGTTTGAAGTGGAGTCAATCGTACGTGGAGTTGAACGACGGAGCGCAGTTCGTTCTGGGACTGGCCTTGCGTGAGGTGGGAGGGGAGACGCAATGGCTCTATGCCACAACCTCCAACAGCGGAGCACCTCTGACCAACTGGAAAACCGAGGGGCAACTGTATGCCATCAACCATACCACCGGGGCGATTCTCGGGAGTTACGATCCGTCGGGTGATATCCCGGCGGCGGTCGGCGGAATCAATTCTCCGGCAATCGGCGGGGACGGCATCCTCTACATCGGCGTGCGGGGACATTATCGCGGTCCCTTTGCGCCGGAGCGTGCCCCCGGCTACTACATGGCCCTTCAGTATCTCGACATCGTCGGACGTTTCGTCCTCCTCTGGGGCTTCCGCACCGATGACAACTATGTGGAGTGGACCCATCCGGCAATCGGACCCGACGGGGGGCTCTACGTCGGCAGTGCCGCCCACGGCCCTATCGACTCGGTCTACACCGCCGTTCACGCCCCCGGCGAAGTGCCGGAGGGAACGACGCCGAAGTTCTACGCGTTGAAGGGCTTGACGCTGTCGGCGGAGGAAGAGAGGGGGAGCGGGGAAGTAATTCTTGAGGAGCCGCAGCCCAATCCGTTCTCGGAGCGGACGGTGATCCGCTACCACCTGCCGGAGCGGGCACACGTGCGTCTGGTGATTACCGATGTGATGGGGAGGGAGATAGTAAAATTAGTGGATGGAGAACAGGGACAAGGGGAATACAGCGTGGTTCTGGATAGGAAGAAAATGGCACAAGGTATTTACTTCTGTTCTCTTTCAGAAGAGAAGAGAAAGGTAACTCGAAAAGTGATTTTGCAGGATTAGAGGTATATCCAAGTATGAGCGCCCAAGTGGACAATGTTCGTCCGTTGCATACACTGTCAGTCTCTGAAATGGTTGAATTGTTGGAGAGAACCAACACTCCCTGTAAACGCCTTCCGCTCCTTGATAGTCTGAGTCTCCGCCTCACCCGGGGTAATCTGAGTGTAGCGTGGGAATATGCACGGGAAGAGCAGTCGCTGGCAACTTCACTTCATGATGTACACTGGATGGTGAAAAGCTATCTCCGCTTGGGAGACTGTGCTTTTGCAGCAGGCAAGTATGCGGAGTCCAAAAAGTACATTGAGAAAGCCTTGAAATTGGCGGAAGGTTTTTCTGAATCATATCAGGAACGCGCCACGATCTTCAGTCGCTTGGGGCGGACACTCTTTTCTCTGGGAGTATCAAAAAAGGCTGTAGAGGCACTGGAGCAATCCTTGCTGCTTCGCCATCATACAGAGGACAAGCTTGACCGGGGGAAGACAGCCGCAATGGCTGGAAATATATTCGGCAAGATGGGAATGTTTGACAGGTCGGTAGAGTTGCTTGAAGAGGCTTTGATCTTGTTCACGGAAGCTTCTTACAGTCAAGGGCAGGCAATGCTGCTGCTTGATATTGGGGTAATGCATCTATGGATGGAGAATCTGGATATTGCTCACTCTTGTTTTTATAGATGCCGGACCACTGCCCGCCGAATGGAGCTTGCCCATCTGGAAGCAGAAGCGACCTTGCAGTTGGCAAATATAATGTACAGGAGAGCCGATTTTAGATCTGCAGTATCCGTATATCTAAAGGCTGAAGATCTTTTCCGTCAACTTGGAGATCAATTGCAGTATGGACAGACACTAGTCAAGCTAGCAGAAGTCTATCGGCTCTTGAAAGAAAAGCGTAGGATGGAGGCCTGTTTTAGTAAAGCCAAGGAAGTGTTTGATAAGTTAGGATATGAAAAAGGTCATGCGATTATAAATTTTTTTCTAGGATATAAGGCGTGGGAAGAGAAAGACTATGAGCCTGCTATCGAGTTCATGCAGAGCGCTTTGGAGTACCGGTTGAAATCAGGTGAGCGGACAATTCAATACTATATTTACTACTACCTGGCCCAAGCATACGAAGCAGCAGGCAGAGTTCCCGAGTCCCTGTCTTGTTATAAAAATTTCCTTCTTCTTGACCAAGAGTTTATAGGGAAGGATGTACAACGTAAACTCTTGGCATTTCAGGCGCGATCTCATTCTCTTCAGATTGGTCAAGAAAGTGATAAGGAAGAAAATCCTCCTGTAATTGGTCGTCCTGAACTCTCGCAAAATCTGACTTCGATGTCCCTGAAAGTCGCCCGGAACGACAAGTTCCTTCACGACCTGCGAAAGCGACTTCTTGACCTGAAGAAGAGTGACGGCTCCAGGGGGACGGCAATAAAGAGCCTGGTCAGAGAGATCGACGCAAATCTGGAACAGGTAGATGCCTGGGAAATCTTCGAGCAGCAACTGCAGTCTCTCGACCCGGACTTCCTTCACGGCCTCACGGAGAAATGTCCGTCTCTTACCCCGGCGGAAATCCGCCTCTGCTCGCTGCTGAGAATCAACATGTCGAACAAGGACATCGCGGCATTGCTGAACATTTCAGATCGGACGGTCGACACGCACCGGACGAGAATACGGAAGAAGCTGGGGCTGAAGAAGGAAGAGAGTCTGGTGGGGGAGTTGGCGAGGATATGAATAGAGAAAGAGTGAAGGAGAGATGCCGGGAAGACATTCTTCTCGGCATCTCTTCATACTTTCTGAACACTAGGTGAATAGAGTTCTCGGATAGCGGAAATTATACAAGGGGGGGTGTTCTGATCGTGTTTGACGTGTCGTTTGTGAGCGTACGGAATTTTATCTGCTTACTAACGAAACTGTGGCGGTATATTCACCAACTGCTTCTCGACCTCCCAATCGTCCGGCTCCATGATCGGCCATCGCCAGACGGCTCCTCCTTCCAGCCATCGCTCCCGGTACTCCCGTATGTCCTGAAGCGTCGTGTCCTGTCCGCCCCACTGGACTCCGCAGCAGATGCACAGTTCATGGATCAGGAGATTGCCGGATTCGTCCCGTATCGGCGTGTCGTGGATATAACCGCAAACTCTGCAGATGCAACGTACATCCATAGAGGATAAAGAATGATGAGTATGAGTTCGATAATAAGATGGGGAGCCATCGGTCTGTGATACTGTGGCTGGGGTGCGTGTGTTTATAGTATGTGATTTCCGATACGATAGATGAAATCTGAAAGTAAATCCGTTCAGTCCTATC
>CAMLOB010000324.1 GCA_946481475.1 uncultured Chlorobiota bacterium
CGCCAGCTTCTCCGGTATCAGCGTGAAGATCGAAGCCGTCAGGAACATGAAGAGCGTGCCGATGCCGATGCCGACCCATCCTGCGAGAGCGGCCGCACGGGGCTCGCCGCGCCCCATGCTCTGTCCGACACGCGTCGTGATCGCAAAGGATGTCCCCATCGGAACCATGAAGGCGAACGCCGCCAGCATGATCGAGACCTGGTGGGCTGCAAGGGCGACCGTGCTGATCGTCCCCATCAGCAGCGACGTCACACCGAACGCACCATGTTCCATGCTGTGCGTCGCACCGATCGGCAGACCGAGCTTCAGCATCCTTACCAGATAGCGGGGACGGGGAATCCGTGCCCGGTAGAGAAAACGGTAGCGGCGGAATTCTTTGGTGCCGAAGACGTAGATGAGCATCAGTCCCAGCATGACCCACCGGACAAACGCGGTGGCATAGCCTGCACCGACCGCACCGAGCGCGGGCATGCCGAGATTGCCGTAGATCAGTGCGTAGTCTGCGATGATGTTGAAGAAGATTGCCGTAAAGGAGATGACCATCGCAACGCGCGTTCTGCTGACCGCATCGCAGAATCCGCGAAAGACGCTGAACCAGAGGTTGGCCACCATCCCCCAGCTCATCGCCCGGGTATAATCTCCGGCCAGCGCCGCCACCTCCGGTTCCTGTCCTCCGGCCAGCAGGATCGTCTCGGTGTTCCAGACAACACCGAAACCGATCACCGTCAGGAAGAAGGCAAGCCAGAGACCCTGCGCCACCGAACGTCCGATCTCCTTCTCGTCGCCGGCGCCGAACGCATGGGCCACCATCGGATTGACGGCTGCCAGCGTACCGAAGGAAAAGACGACGTAGAAGAAGTAGACCACGTTGCCGATGCCGACCGCTCCCAGTGCTTGCGGTCCGAGCTTCGCCACCATGAACGTGTCGATAAAGCCCATGCTCATCTGGCTGAGCTGGGCCAGAACAACCGGAAGTGCAAGGAGCATCATGCTCCGCACCTCGGCTTTGATCTCACCCGATGAGTACGATATGGTCGATTGTCTCTTCACAAATAATTCGTCCGGTATACACAAGGATCGTGCCGATTCTCTCCTCAGCAGAATATCAAGGCGAAAAAGCTGGTGGTTTTTCCAGCGCAAATACAATATCTTACCCGACCTGAATCCAGACGATGGGACGATCTGTCCCGGACCACCAGAACAGAGAGGCGATCTTCCATGAAGAATTCTACGTACTTCGGAACACTCCTTTCCTTTCTCCTCATCACCGTTGCGCTTCCGGCCTTTGCGCAGGAATACTCGACCGTCCGTCGCGACGGCGGACTGGCCGGAGGAGTTCACAACAATCCGGGGAGCGAGGCTTCGGTGATTCTGGAACCGGAAGGTCCCTGCCGCCTGGTCGGACTGCGAATCTATTTCCCGACCGCGACTCCGGCGAGCGATACGATATGGATTGTCGGCGATGCCGCCGCCGGTGCCGTCCCCCCGACAAGCTGGGTCTGGTCCTACAACACGATCGCCCCTCCGTTCATTATTCAGTATGACGGCACGCCCGGCTGGAAGGAGTACGACCTGAGCGAAATGAATATCCATATCGACGGTCATGATCGCGTCGTGATCCAGCATCGGATCGATCCGAACGGTCTGCTCTGGGGAGTCGACAACAATTCGCAGAAGACTCCCTACGGATCGTTCCTGATGGATCCGGCGCAGAACAACTCTCTCGGGTTTCCCGGACTGTACCAGCTTGCTGCTGGAGACTTCATGGTCCGATTGCTGGTCGAGTACGATTATCCGGAAGGAGACGGTTCGGCTCCCCCTCCACTGCCGACGATGGTTGACGTTACCGAGAGTGCCGGACTGGTCGGTCCGAACGGACCGATCTCCTCGGCCCGGGTCAGCGTGGCCGACTGGAACAACGACGGCTGGGATGACGTTGCGGCCGGATCGAACTTCTGGCAAAACAACGGTGACGGAACGTTTACGCGGATGGATATGGGGATTATCGCCAACACCACCGTCTGGGGGGATTATGACAACGACGGCGATCTTGATTGCTTCGGCGTGCGGGGTGGGAAACTCCGGGTGGAGAAGCTCCCCTCCGGAGGTGACACGATCCTGATGCGTCCCGACACGCTCTGGCGAAACAACGGCGACGGGACATTCACCAACGTCTTCGGGGAATCGGGCATCAGAAACTATGCGCCGACGGTGACGCCGATCTGGTTTGACTTCGACCGGGACGGCTACCTTGACCTGTTCATCAGCAACGGACGGATCGATACGGGAGCGAATGCGACCTATACCGAAATCTTCTTTCAGGACAGGCTCTGGCGGAACAATGGTGACGGAACATTTTCCGACGTCACCGCCGATGTCGGTATCCCGGCTGCCGAATCGGGACTGAACACCGACTGCTGGGGGGCGGCTCCGACCGACTACAACCGGGACGGGCGGACCGACATCTTTGTCGCCACCTACCGGCTTGCTCCGGATGTGCTCTACAGAAACAACAGTGACGGAACCTTTACCGATGTCGCCGCAGCTACCGGCGTCAGGGGAGTGCCGACCGCCGAGCCGCAATACTTCGGACACGGCATCGGAGCCGACTGGGCCGACTACAACAACGACGGGCTTGTCGACCTGACGGTCGGCAATCTCGGGCATCCGGACTGGCGTGGCCGTGTCTCGAATCCCTCGCTGGTCTACCGCAACGAGGGAGGTCCCGACTACAGGTTCACAGAAGTCCGTTCCTCGCTCGGCGTCAAGTTCTTCGAGATGAACACCGGCGTCGTCTGGGGAGATTTCGATCTGGACGGATACCAGGATCTCTTCCATTGCCACTACTCCTATCAGAAGGAGGGGGCAAGCGGAGAACCGGCACGTCTCTCACGGCTCTACTTCAACGGAGGACCGGGTGAAGACTGGCGTCTGCACGACCGGACCTGGGATGTCGGTCTGCGGATTCACGGAGCCTGGACGGCGGCCCGACTGGACTACGATCGGGACGGCGATCTCGACCTTCTGGTGGCGACGCCCCACGAGAAACTGACGCTCTACCGGAACGATCTTCCTCTGAAAGGAAAGGGTATCATCTTCAGACTGCAAGGAGAAAAGGAAGCGGGGATACCGGAGGACGGATACGGAACGCGGGTGACGGTTCACAATGGAGATCAACTCTTCTTCCGCGAACTGCAGGGGGGAGGGAGCGGGGCAACCGGCACGCAGAACAGCAACGCACTTCACTTCGGCGTCGGAGAGACCGAAACGGTCGACAGCGTCGTGGTGGAGTGGGCCGACGGGGAGCGGCAGGTCTTCAGGAATGTGGCGACCGAACGGGAGTATCGTGTCCGGTACGGCACGTCGAATCCGGAGGAGATCTACAACCTGCTGTCGGTCGATGACCGTTCCGGATCGAAGGGGGAGACCGGCAGCCGGTTTGCCGTATCGAACGTGCGGTACGAAGAAGGATATCTCGCCTTCAACCTGTCGACTACGAGGAGATTGCCGATGACTGTGGAGGTGAGCAACACACTCGGGGAGGTGATCGTGAAGAAGCGCTTTCCGAATGTGGTGACCGACGGCTGGAAGATCGAGCTGCCGGGAAAGCCGGCGGCGGGAATCTATCTCGTCCGTTTTACCGACGGCGAGATGCAGGAAGTGGTAAAGGTTCGAGTCGGTCTGTAGGGGTGAGGGAGTGAGCGGTCAGGGAGCAGGGATGAGCCGTCAACTTTGCGTTCTTTGCTTCCGCGCGCTTCGGATGCGTGATTCTTCCGTGTAGAGAGTATCCGTCAAGCTATGAGGATCGTTCCCTCCCCGCTTCGGAAAAGCTGAGCAAGCCTCGACCCGCTCCGGGTCTCCGGTGCGTCGGGATAAACCCGACGGCTACCCTCCCCTTTACCTCAGAATCCGACATCCACATCCGTCGTCGTCCATCGCGCCCGGACCTGAACGGTTCCTTCCCGCTGCGTAAAGACTTCTCCCGGACGGTAGGGGGAGAGTGATCCGTAGTCGTAGAGACCGTCCCCGTCGGTGTCCCGGAAGGCGGTCAGGCGGTAGTGCCCGGCCGGTATATCCGTAATCTCCCAGGGACCGGCCCGGTCGAGTCTGATTCTGAACTCCCCTCCTTCTTCGGTCGATCGCAGCACAATCACGTGCGGAACGTTCGGTGCCGTCGAGTCGATCAGTCTTCCCTGCAACGTCCCCCGCTGCGGCAGCGGTTTGATCGTCACCGGTATCCTTCGAATCGTATCGGTCCGGTATCCCCCCGGATCGCTGAATCCGCCGAGATCGATTGCAAAAAGGGCCGACGGGACGTTGAACGTCGTGTCGGTTGCTGTGGCGATGAGTGTGCCGGGAGAGCTCTCGGCAAGTCGGTACCCGATTTCCTTGCCCGATGCCGTGTCGATCAGCCGGACGAGCGTTCGGCTCCGGTCGAGCGTCACCGGCTCGTCAAATTGCAGCAGGATCGTGTCGGTGGTCCGGATTGTTCCATCAACCGGAACGGAGAACCGGAACTGCGGCGGGATGGTGTCCCGGCTCTGCGTTGTGGTGAACTCCTTGCTCCGTGCCGTATCGCTGATGAGCAGACCGGTGGTGTCGCGGAGATCGCTTATCCGGATTTCCGCCGGTGCGTCAGCAGTCAGAGCGTCATGCCGGAGAGTGATCCGTAGCGGATTGACCGTCGATCTCCACGCCTGCACTACCGGGATTTCCGTCCCGGCAACCGTCAACCGGAATCGCTCCGGACGAATCGTTCCGGTATCGATCGGTTCGCTGAACGTCAGATCCGTTCGTGTCCGGCTTGCCGGCATGGCCGAGAAAAGTTGCGGCGGCGTAATGTCCAGCGGGGCAGGGTTCAGACGGAGTCTGACGCCGGTGACCGGCGCGTAGTCCGGCGCGATCGTGTAGTCCGTTACTGCAACGCCGAACGCGTCGGTTCCGGGGGAGTAGCGCCGGTCGGCGAACTCATCGGTTACCGTCGCCAGACGATAGCGTCCCGGCGGCAGACCTTCCAGCGAGAACAAGCCGTTGTCGGCAACCGGAGCGATGACGTCGGGGGGCGTCTGATCGAAGTTCATCGTGTCGTTGAACGTCGCGACGTCGTCCGGAACGATCCAGGCAAAGACGTAGGGACTCCGTCCTTCCGCACCGGTCACCGTCCCGGCAATCCTGCCGCTGTCGATCACCGGTCCGGTGGAGAACCGGAGCGTGACCGGAGAACCGAGCCGGTTGCCGGAAAGATCGGTGACTCCGGAACCGACCGTTACTGCGTAGGTCCGGTTCTCAAGGAGGGGATCGCGGAACTCTATCTCCAGCGTTTTACCGTTCCAGTCGATCTCCGGCGGACGCTCGGGGATCGGCGTGATGATGATCTCCTGAGCGACACCCGATTCCTGAAGGTATTCGTTGAAGGTGATTTCCACCTTCCTCTCGGCA
>CAMLOB010000325.1 GCA_946481475.1 uncultured Chlorobiota bacterium
TTGGAGAATCGTAGAAATGAGGTCTGATAACTGCTCGCTTGGAATCTTAATGCCAAGCGATTCGAGACGTTCAGCCAACGTGGTTGGGTCAATCGGAACCACCCCGTGAGCCATTTCGTTCCGCAGTTTTCTTAGTTCCAGGACCAATTCAGAATTCATGCCTTTGTAGCTTGAGTTCGAATTTCCAGCTTGGGAAGGAGGAGGATATTCAATCTTCAATCAGGAACCAGATTCCCCCACACACATCCAGTCTCCAACATACCTTTGCCTTGATCATTCCTAATTCTCCATCCCTAATTCTTTATTCTCTATTTCATGAACCCGCCTCTTCGCGGTCATCAGTTCGTGGAGGAGGGTGCGGAAGAGGTGTTGGAGTGTGCCGAGCTTCCGCTGATAGTCAACGTGCTTCTTACCGATGGTAGCTAGAGTCGAAACGATTTCAGCCTGCTCATCCGACGAGGGAACTGGAACGAGTAATGGCTTGAGTTTGATTTCAGGCAGATGGGCAATTGTTGTTCTGGTCCCAGTTACTCCGTAAGTGTTAGTGAGAAGGAATGCAAACATCATCCAGTGAACCATAAACTCGTTGGTAATTTGACTTGTCTTCGGACGCAGGCGGTGGAGAGCTTTCTGGTAATAACATTCCTCGATCTCACCATTCCATATTGCCGCTCGCCCCACCTCACCTCCTTCGCAAACTAAAAGATCACCTTTCCGAAGCAAAAACTTCTCGACCTCCCGGTCATTAAAATCCATTTGCAGGAGATCCTCGGTATCGATTCGTCCCCATTGAACGTTTTTGTTTCGCAAATAGGGCTTTGGCGAATCTCCGATCTTGGCTTTCTGGGAAAGCATTTTGCCGAGTTGTGTTTCGAAAAGTTCTCCAACTGGAATAAGCTCCCAACTCTCCGGCACCAACCCGATCTCCGTCTCCTTCCGCTTCTCACCCCGCAGCCCTTCGGTAAAGAGTTTCTGCATGAGGGCCTTCTTCAGTTCGGTCGTGGTCTGAATGATCCGCTCCTGCACTTCGATTGCCCGCTGCACCGTTGAGAGGATGTGGGCGATTTTTTTTTGTTCGGGGAGAGGGGGGAGTGGAAGGCTCTTCTCCTTAAGCAATTTGAAGTGCCGATTATATCCTCGGCTGGGTAGTTCCAGTGCAAGCAATGCGAAATAGTAGAAAAGCGGATCGTAAAGATCCTTGTTCGGCAGGAGCACCTTGGTTCCGTCTGCTCCAAGCACAAATGGGAAGTCAACGAATTTGAAACAGCGAGTGTGATCGCCAAAGATGATCAGCGGGAGGTCGAAGTCAATGAGTTTACTCTTGTCGTTACAGTATCCGGCGATGAATTTCTGACCTTGATCGATAACGGGAACCTTACCCGTCTCTGCAACTTCCTTCGCTGGAATTTGGTTCTGGCGACCGACTTTGTTCTTAACGAACGAATCAGACACTGTACATGTTTGCCAACCGCTCACACCTTCCCTCTCCCTTCCGTTCGGAGCCATTGGCTTCCCCTGTTCGGGATCTCCGAACACTTGCAGTTGCATCTCCGGCATCTGTCCCGCCCGCGAGGTCTTACGCTTCTTATTCATATCCTGTTGGTCTGATCTCGTATTCACACCTCACCTCCTCACCGTTCACGTCCTTCGAGCAGGGCACGCCCCTTCCCGGTCAGCCGGTATTTGCGGAACTGAGTGCCGCGAGGTGAGCGTACCCGGTAGCCGGAGGTATAGAGAACAAGATCGCTCACATTCCGATTCCCAGTTGCTCCAGAATCTTCCGCAGAGCCTCATCCGTCTCCCTGGCCTCGGCTTCTATCGCATCCAGTTCCTCGACAATCTCCGCAATCGGCCTGTAGGTCTCGGCCTCGCCGGTATGGATGTAGCGGCTGGGGGAGATGTTGTAATCGTTCTTCTTCAGCTCGGCGTGGTCAACAATCCGGCTCAGCTTCTCCTCTTCCTTCCACCCGATGAGCGCCTCCACAATCCGCCGGATGCCGTCGTCCGGGATGAAGTTCTTGGGATCCCCTTTTTCAAAGACCTGACCGGCATTGACGAGGAAGATTTTTCCCTTCCGCTCTTCCGCTTTGGCCTTGTTCAGGAACAACACAATCCCCGGGGCGGTGGTGTTGTAGAAGAGGTTTTCGGGGAGATAGAGAACGCTCTCGATCAGGTCGTGATCGACGAACCACTGGCGAACGGTCTTTTCCTTGTTTGTGCCGGCGTTGCCCGATCCGCGTGAGGCGGCCCCGGTGTCCAGGACGACTGCGGCGCGCCCCCTCTCATTCAGACTGGCATGCATGTGCTGCACCCAGCCCCAGTCGGCGGAGGATTTGCCGGGGAATCCGGCTCCGGCCGGGAACCGGTCAAGCTCGTCGGCGTCGTAGTCGGCCTCGGTGAACCAGTCCTGATTCCACATAGGATTGGCGACGACGCGGTCGAAGGTGCGGAGCTTGCCCCGGTTGTCGCGGAACTTCGGGTTCTTGAAGGTATCCCCGATCTCGATCTCCCCTTCCATGTCGTGGATGATCATGTTCATGTTGGCCATGGCCCAGGTATCGGCGATATACTCCTGGCCGAACAGTTTCAGAGGGGCGACGGTCCGTTTCTTCCCTCTGACGCTTTCCTCCATGGTCACTTCGAGCTTCACGAGCAGACCGCCGGAGCCGCAGCAGGGATCGTAGACGGTCATTCCCGGCTCGGGCTGGAGCACGCGGGACATGATGATGCCGACTTCGGGAGGCGTATAGAATTCCCCCGCGCTCTGCCCTCCTCCTTCAGCGAATTTGCGGATGAGATACTCATAACTCTTGCCGATGATGTCGGCCTCCACATCATCGAGCCCGAGCCGCTTGGTGCTGATGGCCTCGATAAGATTGGAGAGGCGGTCGTCATCGAGATCACGCTGGCCGTGGGTGGTCGCGTTGAAGTCGACACGGTCGATGATCCCCTGCAGGAGCGGGTTTTCCCGGGCAATGGCCCGCATGTGGGTGGTGACCCATTCGCCGATCCTGTCGGAGAGCTTGCGGATGACCGACCAGACCGGCTCCTCCGGATCGTCCGGCATGAGGGGAAGGTAGAACCGGACGAGCTTGTGGTCGGATTTAACGAGCCTGAAAGCCTTCTCGCGCGAACCGACCTCGGCGGCGATCCGGTTCAGCTCGTCGTCAAAGACGTCGCAGAGTCGCTTGGTGAAGATCAGAGGAAGGATATAGTCCTTGTACTTCGGCGCATCCTTTGCGCCGCGGATCGAGCAGGCGGCATCCCAGATCCAGGATTCGAGGGATTTCCCGCTGCCGTTGTTGTTTGCCATCGCCACTATGTTCTTGTGTTTTCACGCGCACACAGGTCAGGTTCGGCGGCGGTGCGCAGCGCCGTCAGGTGCATGTTATCGGGGAGTAAAATTACAGAAACCGGGGTCATGAGCAAAAGACGACGCGACCGGCGAGGTACCCGTCCCGGACGGAGTGATCGATGAGCCGGCTTGCCGGATACGCAATACATGATCTTGTCCGACCGACGCAACGGGACGAAGACGGAACCGGGGAGAATTTCCCGGCCGGTTTCAGACAGGGCGCATTCCTCCGGAGCCCCGGCGCAGGCTGAAGCCGAAGGTCCGCTGCGGCGGGACGTACGCCTACCCCTCGTGCGCATGTTCTGCGGTAGCCGCAGCTCTTCAGGCTGCGGCAGGACCTGCTACGCAATGCTCGCTCTTCTCTCCATCCGCCTGATGCATCCGGACGACGACAGAGTGGGGGAAAATCTCCCGGCGGGTTTCAAGCATAGCGCATTCCTCCGGAGCCCCGGGCGTGCGCATGTTCTGCGGTAGCCGCAGCTCTTCAGGCTGCGGCAGGATCGGCTGCGCAATGCTCGTTCTTCTCTCCATCCGCCTGACGCATCCGGACGAAGACGGGGCGGGGGAAAATCTCCCGGCGGGTTTCAAGCATAGCGCATTCCTCCGGAGCCCTCGGCGCAGGCTGGAAGCCGAAGGTCCGCTGCGGCGGGACCTGCGCCTACCATTGTGGACAGGCCCACACGCGGGAACGTTCTACTTGAGCTCCTCGGCAAGCGCGACGATGATCCCCTCGGGACCGCGAATGTAGCAGAGTCGGAACGTGTCTCCGTACTGCACAACTTCCCCGATGAGCTCTGCACCGTGGTTACGCAAGCGAGAGAGGACCTCATCGATGTCATCGACGGCAAACATGACGCGATGTATACCGAGCGTGTTCACCGGCGCGTTCTTCGGCTCCGACCTGACCGCCGCCGGCGTGTGGAACTTGTCCAGCTCGATCCGTCCGTGACCGTCCGGCGTCCGGAGCATTGCGATCTCGCATCGGACGTTCTCCAGTCCGATGAGAAGGTCCACCTCACGCCCCCCGACCGGCATCTCCCCCTCCAGCTCCATACCAAGCTCGATAAAGAACGCCTTCGCAGCCTCAAGGTCATCGACCACGATGAGAACATTGTCCATCCGCTTCAGTCCCATATCTCTATCTCCCATGTTTGTTTGATTGAATGATTGCAAACGTCCTGCCCTTGCCGTTCACACGGCATAGAACAACCCGGCGCTTCAGCCCACGCGGAAGCTCGTCGGGTATCGATTCGGTCGTTAAGATAATAGGGAATGTTTGCGCTGGAAAGTTCGCACAAATACTATCGCATACACATCCTGCGGTAGCCGCAGCTCTTCAGGCTGCGGCAGGACCTGCTACGCAATGCTCGTTCTTCTCTCCATCCGCCTGACGCATCAGGACGACGACAGAGCGGGGGAAAATCTCCCGGCGGGTTTCAGACAAGGCGCATTCCTCCGGAGCCCCGGGCGTGCGCATGTTCTGCGGTAGCCGCAGCTCTTCAGGCTGCGGCCGGATCTGCTACGCAATGCTCCCTCTTCTCTCCATCCGCCTGAGGCATCGGGCCGTTGACGCGACGGGGGAGAATTTCCCGGCACGTTTCTGACACGACGCAGCCCTCCGGAGCCCCCGGCGCAGGCTGAAGCATGCGCCTACCACGTGTGCGTGTTTCTGCACCGGATCTGCTACGCAATGCTCCTTCTTCTCTCCATACGCCTGAGGCATCGGGCCGTTGACGGGGCGGGGGAGAATTTCCCGGCAGGTTTCAGACAAGGCGCATATTCTGCGGTAGCCGCAACCTTCACGGTTGCGCCAGGATCTGCTACGCAATGCTCCCTCTTCTCTCCATACGCCTGAGGCATCGGGCCGTTGACGGGGCGGGGGAGAATTTCCCGGCAGGTTTCAGACAAGGCGCATATTCTGCGGTAGCCGCAACCTTCACGGTTGCGCCAGGATCTGCTACGCAATGCTCCCTCTTCTCTCCATCCGCCTGATGCATCGGGCCGTTGACGCGACGGGGGAGAATTTCCCGGCACGTTTCTGACACGAC
>CAMLOB010000326.1 GCA_946481475.1 uncultured Chlorobiota bacterium
GGACGTGGTGATTATCCGCTATCGATTTATCAATATGTCGGACGATACGCTCCACGAATGCTTTGTCGCTCCGGTCTACGATATCGATATCGGACATCTTTCAAACGACCGGCTGATGACCGTCATTCCCGAGCGCCACAACGATTCGCTCGATCTGGGAATCGTCTGGTCGGAAACAAGCGGGGGAGATGAGAACTACGGATACCTCGGCGTTGACATCCTGGAAAGCCCGGCCGTCTATCCTGCGGGACATGAGGAAGCGGGATATCTCAGAAAAGACAAGGTCTACTTCGATAACGCCGAACAGCTCGGCTTGCATACGCTGAGGAACTGGGTGTTTGATATCGAGCCCAACACTCCGGAAGAGCGGTACCGGTTCATCTCTTCCGGTGATCGGGACGGGGATAACGGGCCGGGGGACAAGAAAATCGCCGTCTCTACAGGCCCCTTCAACATGCGTCCGGGTGATACTGTGGTAACGGCCGTTGCCCTCATCTTTGTTCCGAGTGGGGCAGGAGGATTCATGGGGAGATGGGAGGAGGATCTGAAGCCGCTGGTCGATCTCGATATGTACGTGCAAGCCGCATACGACGGAATACTGAAGACGAGCAGTGTCGAGGGAAGATCTGCATGGCGGAACTTCGGTGAGTTGGATTTGTGGTGAAAAGAATTGGGGGACCGGGGACGAGGGGACAGGGGATCATTGTCCTTTGTCCCTTCGTTCTCACACTTTCGCAGAGAACAGACGAGTCCGTACGGCAACTTGCCGGTCTTCTCCTCCTGATTCCGGAGATTTTCAGCGACCTCTTTTGAGAGATATTCCGGATCGCCGGCAAGAAGCGTCTGCGTTTTCAACTCGGCGAGCGAACCTCCGGCGCAGGACAGATGGTGAAGGTAATCGCCCCGATGAAGCCTGTCATACCCCTCGGCGATATTCGATGGAATGGAGATCGCAGATCATATCGTTCTTCAGAGGGAAAGGATCGGATCGCCTGACAGATCATTCGGGTCGGAAGCATGGCTTCTTTCCAGACTATCAGATCCTGAAAAGAACTGATTTTATCCGGCATAATGGTAGTGATTGAAGATCCTTTCGACATTCAACCTCACATGCTCCCCTCGTTCCTCTCACAAACTACGACGGTCGCTCTCTCCGCTCGATCTCCCGCTCATCGGCTTTCTAACGCAACGGTCTTCCTTTATCCGGCGTCGGGTACTTGACCAGACCGTACATCGTCCGCCCCTCATGATCTTCCGGCAGATACTCGGTGATCGGAAAACCCTCTTCGTTGACAAAGAGAAGACAGTGGCAGTACTTGTAGATCTGCATGTCGTCGCAGGCGCAGATCCATGTCCGGTGCTTGATCTCCTCTTCCTTGTCCGGATAGAACCGGCATGGACAGAGAGGACGCCCGAGCGTGTCGATGTGGTGGGCCAGCCCCTTGACCACAGCTTCGGTCACGTCCGGATTCGGATGGGTGAACGTTCCCGACTTGCCGCAGTAGGCGTCGACGAACTTCTCCATGCGGGAGATCGATTTCTCGGAAGGATCAGGTCTCATGGTCTGCTCCGGTTTGGTTCGGAAGGAATACTTTAAAGATGAATGTCCCGGCTCTGCCCATTCTTTTTTCGGCATCTGCCGCATGAGCAATCATTGTGATAAAGTAAGGGAAAGAAGGGGGCTGCCCAACGATTGCACGGAGCGAAACGCCGAACTTCTTTTTGGCACAATCCTTGCTGATAACCCGGGCACTTTCAGACTGTACCACTGATCATGGAGAGAAGAACGATGCAGCGCATTGCAATCATCGGTCCCTGCGGAGCGGGGAAGTCGACGCTGGCCCGGAAGCTCGGTGAGATAACCGGATTGCCGGTCTGGCATCTGGACCGACTCTGGTGGCTGCCGGGGTGGGTGGAGGAGACGCAGGAACGGTTCGATGCGAAGCTGACCGAAGTGGTCGAAGGGGAGGAGTGGATCATCGACGGGAACTACAGCCGGACGTTCCACCTGCGCCTGTCGCGGGCCGATGTGGTGATCTTTCTCGATTTCCCGAGACGGATCTACTTCCGGCGCGTTCTCTGGCGCATCGCGAAGGGATACGGACGGACCCGACCCGATCTGGCCGACAACTGTCCGGAGAAGTTCGACTCGGAGTTCCTCCGCTTCGTCTGGAATATCCCCCGCGACTCACGTCCGCGGACAATCGACCGGCTTCAGGAATATGCCGACCGCTTCACCCTCCACACGCTCCGCACTCCGGCAGAAGTACGACGCTTCATCGAACGGATCAAAACCGAATAACGCAACCTCTCCCCGCGCTCTTGATTCACTGGTAAGGGCCCCCTGCGGATATCCTCCACTCTACGAACTCCAGGAACTCCCGACTCTATGAACTCTAATGGTGAGGGGCAAGGGTTGTTGCCTCTGCGGTTGCTGGCTCTTCCTCTTCCGGGGATCTTCTCATACACTCTCGCACTCATCCGCCGCGGCGGGTTTCCACACTCGGGGGGCAAATGTTTTTGCCTCCTATAGCGGACTTCCACACTTGGGGGGCAAATGTTTTTGCCCCCTACAGGCACACTCTATAAACTCTATGAACTCCCAACTCTACGAACTCTCCCCCTACATCCCCATCTCCACCTCGATCTCGCAATCGTCCGTCGTGATGTGGATGATCCGGTCGTCGATCGCCACCCGCATGTTCTTTACCTTCTCCGGCACCAGTCCCTTCGATTCCGGGTTCTCGATGAAATCCATCAGCACCAGCCAGTCCTGTTGCGTCAGCGTGACTTCGGATTTCTCCCCTTCCTGCATCATGGGATAGAATTTCAGGACCTTTTCCAGCAGAGTCAGTCCCTGTTTCAGATGTAGTGACGGTTCCATTGAATCGCTAAAATTTCGTTGATGATTTCCGGTTTCTGATTATGGCCTGAAGTTACGCGAAGGATTTTTTCTCCGGGGTGACGAGTTGTTGTGACGTTTAAAATCTCACGGTGTCCTTCTCTCCAGGTTAACCCATCCACTTTACGAAACCGGAATTGATATGAAGTCTGCATCATTCTCATTTCTCACCCCCTTTGCCGTCGTCCTGTGCTGCGCGTTTCTTCTCTCATGCGGGAACGATCCGAACGATCCGGGGAGCGGACTGAGCGGAGTCCTTTCGGGGAAGGTTATTCTGGAAGATGCCTACGGAGTTGAACTGTCCGACAAGAGCGGCGCCGTTATCGAGGTGGAGGGAACGTCTTTCCGGACGGAGACCGAGGCCGACGGGTCGTGGCGCTTCGGGAATCTCCCCGCCGGAACCTATGTCCTCAAGTTCAGCAAGGGGGGATTTACCCACCGGAAAATTTTCGGTTATCAGTTTGTCGGCGGAGGGGAGGCATACTTCCCGGAGGTCTATCTGACGACGCTTCCGGCTCAGACGATCAGCAATCTTACGGCGATGGTGACGGATACCATACATGTCAGAGAGTCTCACAACCCCCATGACACCTCGATAGTTCGATCCGTTGAGCCTTATGTGCGGTTTGCAGCGACAATCAACCATCCTGCACCGACCGGGAATAACCTCAGGATCTACGCCTATGTCGGTACAAGTGCCGATGTCAGTTACCGCCCCGGTACGTATGACGTTCACATCTACATAGGGCAGTCGGATACGTTGTCCGGTGTCGTTCTCACCTCGAACGCTCCTCTTCTGAAAAAGCGTTATGCTTCCGGCGAAAGGGTCTATATGGTAATGTACCCGGCGGCTCATGGAACACACGGCGGGGAATACGAGGACAAGCAACTGGGATACGAGGTCGATGCCGACGTGGTCGATGCCCCGTCGAATGTCGTCTCGGTCGTGATGCCCTGACCTTACTCTTTCCCCAGCAGACATTCCCCCTCAATCCAGTAGGGACAAAGGGGACAGTGGGGCGTCGCCAGCGGAAGGCGGCGGCGTCCCGAGTAACTGACCGCACGGATGTCTTCGATCGTCGCGGCGATCTCCTCTGCGGTCCGGACAAGATCGAACCGACTGAAGGTGAAGTCCTGCGGCTGCTCCGGCGCTTCGGTGAAGAGAACCGTTCCGGTGATCGACCGTTGACGCGGATTCAGCTTCGAGATGAGCCAGGCGTAGAGCCGGACCTGCGGCAGATAACTCTCGGCAATTGCGGCCGGATCCCGGTCCTGAAGTCGAAGCGTCTTGAACTGAAGAAACGACAACGTCCCGTCGACCCCGGTAACCAGCCGGTCCATAACCCCCAGAATGAACTCCCGGTTCGGTCTGGTGCCGAGAGGCATCCGGAGTTCCTTCCCGGCCTCGGAGATCGAGCCTTCGGGAAAGATTCGTCCCCTTACCGATGGGCTTTTCACAATTCCGTCCAGAGTCTCTACCAGTCTCTCACGCATCCTCTCCAGCGTCTTCTCATCCATCGGTTCCAGTACCAGAAGCTCGTCGACGATGGTTCCGACCGAAGGGGCTTTCTCTTCTTCGGTTCCGGCCGCCCCTGGCGGTTCGATGCCGGTCTCCGGCGACAGACGTTTCGCCGTTTCGCGGAAGAGTCGGGCGAAGATCGTTCCGTCCTCGCTGTCGTCGGTTGTCGGGTCTTCTTCCCATGCCAGACTCAGTTCTTCCGGAATGCCGAGTCGGTAGCGGAGATAATACTTTGTCGGACACTGTGAGTAGGTCAGGAACTGTGTAGCGGAATAGATTTCACCGCGTGCCCTTGCCGGCACTTCGCCGATCTGCAGGTATTCCGGACGGAACTCCGAGGAGGGATCCCGTTCGGGACGAAATTTCCCGACCTCCGGTATCGATCGGTTGATCCGGATCTGCTGCGTCCAGGGCTGCGAGGTGATGGTGGCTCCATCCTCTTCAAGAAACCGGAGTGCCGGGGAGCTGAGCGTGACGATTCCTTCTTCGGGAAGATCGGGGAGAGGGGCCAGACTCCACTCGAGCATTGTGTTTGCCGGCGGGTTCTCGTTGCATTCACCGGTCAACACCAGCATATCGCGCGCCCGGGTCAGTGCCACGTAGAAGATCCTTGCCTCCTCGGCCCGTTCCTTTTCCCGTCTGCGCAACTTCATCAGTGCCGTTATCATCGGTCGGTATTCCTGACCGTTGTATATCCAGTTCCATCCGAAGCCGAGCTCCTTGTCGAAGAAGGGAGGATTGCTGATGCGGGTGGGGGAGTCGAGATCGGGGAGAAAGACGACCGGAAATTCCAGCCCTTTCGCCCCGTGCATCGTCATCAGGCGAACGGCATCCCGGCTGGAGTTGATCGAGGCTTCCGATTCCATCTCCTCGGCTTCGATTTGTGCGGTCAGACGTTCGACGAAGTCGAAGAGATTTGTGAACCCGCGCGACTCGAACTCGCGTGCAGTATCGATCATCTTGTCGACGTTCGCC
>CAMLOB010000327.1 GCA_946481475.1 uncultured Chlorobiota bacterium
CCAGGTTGTATTCATAGTACTACTATATATCTGTATCTATGCGGCTTCTATCTCCCCGTCTCGATCCGTTTCTCATCGTTGTCGAAAAAGTGGACGCGTTCCGGAAGGAGTCGAAGCCGGATCGTTTCGCCATAGTGAGGGCGGGCGTCGGGATGGATCGAGGCGATTGCCAGTCCGGAGCGGCAGGGGAAGTGGACGAGGGTCTGCGAACCGAGCGTCTCCACAACCTTGACGACAACCTCGAATCCGAGAGGATCGGAGGTGTCGGTGACGATGAAGTGTTCCGGACGTACTCCGATCGTTGCCGCTCCCTTCGCCTCATCGGGGATCGTATTGCCGAGCGGCAGCGAGAGGGCACCTCCGGCTCCCCCCTCGACGAACCGCCATCCGTTCCCCTCCTCGACAAGCCTTCCTTCGAAAAAATTCATTCCGACCGTCCCGATAAATCCGGCAACGAAGCGGTTGGTCGGGCGCTCGTAGAGCTCCATCGGCGGGGCAATCTGCTGGACTTCACCCCCGTTCATTACCACAATCATATCGGCCATGGTCATCGCCTCCACCTGATCGTGGGTCACGTAGATCGAGGTGGCCTTCAGTTCGTGGTGGAGCCGCTGCAGTTCCGCCCGCGTTTGTGTTCGGAGTTTTGCGTCGAGGTTGGAGAGGGGTTCATCGAAGAGAAAGACTTTCGGTTCCCTGACGATGGCCCGGCCCAGAGCCACACGCTGGCGTTGTCCTCCGGAGAGCTGTTTCGGCTTGCGGTCGAGCAGTCCTTCCAGCTCCAGCATCCGGGCCGCCTCGGCCACGCGCCGGCTTCGTTCCTCCTTCGGCGTCTTCCGCATTTTCAGGGCGAACTCCAGATTCTCCCGGACGGTCATGTGGGGATAGAGGGCATAGTTCTGAAAGACCATGGCGATGTCGCGATCTTTCGGATGGACGGCGTTGACGATCCGTCCGCCGATGCTGATCCCCCCCTCGGTGATCGTTTCGAGTCCGGCGATCATTCTGAGCGTCGTCGTCTTGCCGCAGCCGGAGGGGCCGACGATGACCAGGAAGGAACCATCCTGCAGGTCGAACGAAACGTCCCTGACGGCAACGGTTCCGTCATCGAACCGTTTCCAGACATTCTTCAGCGAGACATCGGCCATATAAGGATCGCGGTATACTTGGAATTCTGATTCGGATGCAGAGAAAAACGGGTGGAAGATCCCGAACGGGATCCCGATCGTCCGCCAGCCCCGAGGAATGGCGACCCCCAAAATAGTCAATCCGGGCGGCTTTGCAATCGACGGACCAGCCAGCGCCCTTCCTGACGGAGCGCCTTGACGAACGCTCGCATCAGTGCGCGGAGGGGAGAACCTTTGCTGAATGCGGAGGCGACGGCATAGAGAGTGCGGAGGGAGAAGCGGGATTCGTTCGCCACCGCCCAGATCGGCTCCCAGTAGTCGGGGGAGAACTTGGCCTTGAAGAAGTCAAGTCCGTCAAAATTGTAGAAGCGGCGGCCATGCAGGCGGAGCCATCCGAAGAGGAAGCGGATCAGGGGAGGATTTGCGGCAACGATGCCTGCCCGTTTTGAAAGGGGTGCCAGACCGAGCGTCACGTAGTTGTAGCCTTCTGCGGCAACCGTCGTCACGGCGTGGTGGAGCATCAGTTCGATGGTTCCGTTCGGCGCTCCGGCTCCCCGAACGAATTGCTCGACCAGCCAGCCGCTTCTGCGAGGAACCGGTGAGAGGAGGACGAAGCCGACAGCCCGTCCGTCCCGTTCGGCGACGAAGATTCTGCGATCAAAGAAGCGGTGTAATGTTTGCGGTTCGACAAGAAAGTGAAGGGGAGGGAAAGGGTGGGAGTCGAGCCATTCGTGGAGACACCGTTTCAGCTCCGGGTGGTCGCGTGCCCGCTCCTTGGGCCATTCTGCAACACGTACATTCTTGTTCCGTGCCCGGCGCAGTTGTGCCCGCAGTGAAGAATGGCGGTCGATCTTTTGCTGCCACATTGCCGGATTCCAGACCGGTTGCGCTCCGATCATAATAGTGGAGTAATCGCTTCGATTCCGGAAACGGGAGGCGAACTCCGAACCGGCGCAGAACCAGCAGATGCGGGTGATTCCTTTGCGACGGCTTGACTGCTCGAATCGGCGGGCGATTTCTACCAGGTCATGTGCCTCGCACACCGGTTCGCCTGCGGCCACACCTGTCTTCCTCTCGCGGACATATCCGACCATTCCCCGGTCATCTGCAAACCAGCGGTGGAATCCGGGATTGATGATCTGGTATGCGGTAGAGTTCCGACCGTAGCGGAGGATGATCTTCCTGGCGCGGTCGACGGGATTCGGGGTCTGTTGATCCGGGGTCTGATCTGTCGGGACATGGTGCACCATCTCCCTACTGCATGAACAGATATTGTTCCCACTCACGCTCGATGCGGCCGGCGAATTTTCGCAGGAAGGTGACGTGGTTCGGACGGAAGGGCTTGCGGCGCAGGGGCATTTCCGCTTCGTCCGGTGTGCGGTTTCCCTTCTTGTTGTTGCATTTCACGCAGGCGGTCACAAGGTTTTCCCACGTATCCTTTCCACCACGTGACTTGGGCACGACGTGGTCGATCGTCAGGGGAGGTTTCCCCACGCCGCAGTATCCGCACTGATGATTATCGCGACGAAGGATATTCTTGCGGGAGAGTTCGACCTTCCGGAACGGAAGCCGGACGTAGACGAAGAGCCTGACGATGCTGGGATAGGGATAAACTGCCGCGATGGTTCGCAGAGCGGTTGTGGAACGTGCCTGAACCATCTCGGCCTTGCCGAGCCAGAGAAGGATCACGGCTTTGCGCACACTGCAAACGCTCAGCGGTTCGTAGTTCTGGTTCAGTACCAGCACTTTATCGCTGAGCGTTACCGGAACGTGTGCAAGTCCGTTCGGTTTTGATATGGGTGCAAATCGTGCGAAGACAGAGTTCTGCTGTTAGAGCTATGAATGGTTAATCGTATATCTTCTCTCATTTCCCGCTCCGAACCGGCTATGCGACGAATAATGCCCTTGTTGCGTGTGTTTCCCGGCCGATAATCCCGAAGGATCTGTTGCCGGGGTCCCGTTACCCGACCGTTCCCGCCTCGCGAAGCTTCCCCCGCTTTTCGTCGATCTTTGCAAAGAGCGATTCGAAAGAAGCCTGAAATTTCCCGACCCCTTCTTTCAGCAGATCGTCCATAACCTGCTCAAGCGAGACTCCGACGGCCTCAAGCTGTTGCAGCGTCGGTTCGGCGGTCTCAATCCCCTCTTCGATTCTGAGTTCCGCCGATCCGTGATCCAGAATGGCGGCAAGGGTCTGCGGAGGAACCGTGTTCACCGTTTCGGCCCCCACCAGATTGTCGACATAGATAAGGTCCGGATAGTTCGGGTTTTTTGTCGAGGTGCTCGCCCAGAGCGGGCGTTGTGCCCGTCCCCCCTTCTCTTCCAGCAGATCCCATCGTTCTCCTGAGAAGAGTCGATGGAATTCCTGATAGACGAGTCTGGAGTTTGCCAGTCCGGCCTTCCCTTGCAGAGCCAGGGCTTCCGCCGATCCGATTTCGGCCAGCAGCGAATCGATCATCGAGTCGATCCGGCTGACGAAAACGCTGGCAACCGAGTGGACGTGATCGATCTCCTTCTCCTCCTTCAGGCGATCTTCCAGTCCGGCCAGATATGCCTCGACAACCCGCCGATATTGTTCCAGTGAAAAGATCAGCGTGATGTTGACATTGATGCCGTCGGCAATGCAGCGGCGGACGGCGGCATATCCTTCGGGTGTTGCCGGAATCTTGATCATCAGATTCGGCCGATCCACACCCGACCAGAGGCGATGGGCCTCTTCGATAGTTCCTTCGGTGTCGTGAGCCAGCATCGGGTTGACTTCCAGAGAGATATATCCGTCAATCCCTCCCGACTCATCGAAAATCGGACGAATAACGTCACAGGCACTTCTGACATCGGTCATGAAGATCTCGGCGGCGATCGACGTCGTATCCACACCTTCGGCGTCGAGTGAGGCGATCTGTTCGTCGTAATCGGTCCCTCCGGCGATTGCCCCTTCAAAAATCGTCGGATTCGAGGTCATACCCCGGATACCCCTCTCCACAAGCTCCTTCATTTTACCGGAGGCGATGAAGTCGCGGCTGATGAAATCGTACCAGATCGACTGGCCTGCGTTATATAAGTCGTGCAGTATGCTCATAGCGGTCGTAATTCGGAAAAAAAGTGATCTGCGTGGCGGGGGACCGGATCGACTGTCGATTTCGTGTTGTGGTCTCCACCTGACGGCCGGGAAGTTACGAAGATTTCGACTGTTCATCTTGCCGAAGCCTGTCATGAAATCGGAATCCGGAGGGAGGGGGAAGATTTTTTTGACCTGAAGAAAGTTTTTTTCGGAGCATTGCTAACAAAAATCGCAGAGATGTGTTAGGTATGCGACCCGAATCCGACGAATGGGGAGAAAGATTTTCGCTCAAATGTTTGTAGGGAATTTATTGATTCTCGTAAATTGGGCAGAATCGTATCGTAGGTAGATGCCGGGAGTTCGGTACAGTACGACAATGATAGAGATTCCCTTCGGAAAATATAATTCCACATCCATCACAAACACAGGAGTGAACCAATGAGAAGAATGTTTGTACTTCTCTACGTTGCTCTTTTTGCGTCGATGACCATCCCGGTATTTGCCGGGGGGGGAGATGGCGAAAAAGAGCAAGAGGATCCGGAAACGCTCCGTCGAAGTGTCAGTCCAGCCTCGTATCCGGGCGGCCCGATTTCCAAGGCCCCTCTGGCTACAGGGTATTATGTGGTTGACAACGACGCGCCGGCAACCGGACAACCATGGCAGCCGACCTATGAATTCGTCGATACGACCGTCGACCCGACGGCTTGGCGTCGTATTGCATCGGGTCCGAACCAGGGTGTTACCGAAACCCAGTTCGGTCACGAATATTTCCGCAATCCCAATCGGATGACCGACTCGACAAACGATGCGTTTGCCGGGCCGATCGCCATTGGATTCCCCTTCTACTACTACGGCATCAAGTATGACAGCTTCTATGTCTCGACAAACGGTCTAGTTGCCATGAGCAACCGCCGTTACGTCTACAATCTGAATGGACAGAGGATCGGCTACGATCAGTTCAGTGAGGACACGCGTTCGCGTACGGGCAATGCCGCAACCGATCCGACTCCGGACGATTACGGCTATCAGTACGTTGCGCTGAACAACAACACGACCTCGCCGACGACCGGTATCCTGAATCCGAAGAACGTTCCGTTCCCGGTTACGTCGCTTCGCACGGCCATCGCGCCGTTGTGGGACGACATGGAACTGTCGCAGGTCAATCCGAACGACGGTAACCCGGATGACTTCGGACGGGTCTACTGGCGCC
>CAMLOB010000328.1 GCA_946481475.1 uncultured Chlorobiota bacterium
AGCTGATTGCTGAAAGCTGATTGCTGAAAGCTGATTGCTGAAAGCTGATTGCTGATTGCTGAAAGCTGAAAGCTGATTGCTGAAAGCTGAAAGCTGATTGCTGAAAGCTGATGGCCCAAACTAATGACTAAAGCACGACTGCTAAAAGCTCAAAGCTGACTGCTGAAAGCTGATGGCTCAAAGCTGATACCTCCACAAAAAACAATGATCGCTTTCGAGGACATACGGAACAGTTTCAAGGGGCGCATCGAGCTCGGCGAGTCGATGGCGCGGCACATGACCTTTCGTATCGGAGGTCCGGCCGACATCTATCTGGAGCCGAACGACAAGGAAGATGCCCTTGCCCTGTTCCGATTCCTGGCCGACGAGGAGATGCCCTGTGTGTTGATCGGCAACGGAAGCAACCTGCTGATTGCCGACGAAGGGATTCGCGGGGCGGTCGTCAATCTTGAGGCCGGGTTCAACTATCTCCGCTCGGTCGACGGAGAGATCATCGCCGGTGCCGGGGTGAAGCTGGCGAAGTTCGTCGACTTCTGCATCAACAACAGATGTGGCGGTGTGGAGATGCTGGCCGGAATTCCGGGAACGCTCGGCGGAGCCGTCATCATGAATGCCGGGGCATACGGAGGAGAGATCGCCGATTACATCACACGGGTCGATCTGATTCGCGACCGGAAACTTCTCTCCATCGGCAAGGAAGACGGAGGCTTTGCCTACCGTACCTCCGATCTGCAAAGGGATGTGGTGCTGGAAGCGGCCTTCCGGTTTCCGGAGGGAGTGCCGGAGCCGATGAAACGGAAGCGCCGAGAGCTCCTGATAAAGCGCAATGCGTCGCAGCCGGTGAATTGGCCGAACGCCGGAAGCATCTTCAAGAATCCTCCGGACGACTATGCGGCCCGGTTGATCGAGGCGTGCGGTCTGAAGGGACATCGCATCGGAGGAGCGCAGATCAGCGAGCTTCACGCAAACTTTATCATCAATATCGACAACGCATCGGCAAACGATGTGGTGGAGCTGATGGTGATCGCACGGCGGGGGGTTCTGGAACGGTTCGGAGTCCGGCTGGAACCGGAGATCAAACTGATCGGCTTTGCAGAGGACGTGATCAATCGGGTGACCTCGTAACGGTATGAAGAAGAGAACAACCAGATCGCGCAAGCTGACGAAGAAGGAACGGGAGGCCCGGAGCGAGTCCCGACGGTTCGCCTCGAAGGTTTCGCTCGGCATCATCCTGACCGGAGGAATCATCGGTCTGGTGGCCGTTGCAAACAAGTGGATCGCCCGCGAACATCTGGACTCGATTTCGATTCGGGGACTTGCAGTGCTGGACACGACGGAGATACTGGAACAGGCCGCCCTTCCCGATTCCGTTCGGGTAAAGGACGTCGATCTGGAAGAGGTGGAGAAACGATTGAGCGCCCATCCCTTCGTTGAAAGCGTCGCCGTCTGGGAAGGTGGTTCAGGCAGCCTGGTCATCGAGGTCCGCGAGCGTGCGCCGGTGGCCGTGACGGTCATCAAGGGAGAACCGGTCTACCTCGACGCCTCGGCCATCCCGCTCCCCTACCGGTTCGGCATAGCCGCTCCGGACGTGCCGGTCCTCGAAGGAGTGAACAGCGAAGAGGGAGTCGACAGCATAAAAGTCATCGAGGCGATTGAAGTGGCCGAGTCGTTGCGGGAATACAATGACCTTCTCTACCGGCGCATCGCCACCATACGGCGAGGAGAAGACGGAGCCTTCAGCTTCACGCTGACCGATAATGCCGTGCCGGTGATTGCCGGAGAGAAGGATGAAATCCTTGCGCGCCTTCCGAAGCTGGAACTCTTCCTCGCCGAGGTCCTCAGGCGGCGGGGGGCGGCGAATCTGCAGAGGATTGATCTCCGGTGGGACGGACAGGTCGTTGTCCGCTGGAAGAATGGCGGAAGAACTCCCGCTGATATGGCGGAATTGTGAGCGGAAGATGAATCGAATTGCAGATGGAGTTCTGCATTCACCATAGAAAGAGTATATAGCGAGCAGAGAAATAAGAGAACCATGAGTAAGGCAGAACAGAACATTTTGAACGGCCAGGGAGAGGTCCCGGGGAACGGCTCCGATGCCGGCCAGGATGTCATCGTCGGGCTTGATATCGGCACCAGCAAGGTCTGCGCCATCGTCGCCCGACGTGACCAGGAGAACCCTCGTCAGGTACACGTTCTCGGCGTGGGACATGCGCCGTCGGACGGATTGAACCGGGGTGTCGTCGTCAATATCGAGAAGACCGTCCGTTCGATCGAACGTGCGGTGGAGGGGGCCGAGGCCCAGTCGGGAGTGAAGATCCGTTCGGTGATCGTCGGCATCGCCGGCGATCACATCCAGTCCTTCCCGAGCCGGGGCGTCGTCACGATCAGCGACCCGGAACAGGTCGTCTCGCAGGCCGACGTCAACCGGCTCCTGCAGGACGCCCAGCGGATCAGCCTTCCGTCGGATCGCCGCATCCTCCACGTGATCCCGCAGGAGTACATCATCGACGGGCAGGACGGCATCAGCGATCCGGTCGGCATGTCCGGTCTGCGGATGGAGGCGAACGTCCACGTCATCACCGGACTTGTCACCGCAGCGCAGAACATCTATCGATGTGTCGAGCGTGCCGGACTCCACGTGGCCGACATCGTTCTGGAACCGCTCGGCAGCAGCTATGCCGTCCTTGAGGAAGATGAACGTGAGGTCGGCGTCGGACTGATCGACATCGGCGGGGGGACCACCGACATCGCGGTCTTTGAAGACGGGACGATCCGCCACACCTCGGTGATCGGCATCGCCGGACACATGGTGACGAACGACATCCGGAAGGGACTCGGCATCATCGGCGAGCAGGCCGAGCGGGTCAAGCAGGAGTATGGGTACGCCTACGGCGCGATGATCCTGAACGACGAGTCCTTTATGATCCCGGGTATCGGCGGCCGCAAGGCAATGGAGGTAACCAAGTCGATGCTGGCCCGGATCATTCAGCCCCGCATGGAGGAGATCCTGGAGTTTGCCCTGGCCGAGATCAAGCGTTCCGGCTATCTCCGCCATCTCTCCGCAGGGGTCGTTCTGACCGGCGGCGGATCGCTGCTGCGGGGCTCGGCCGAACTTGCCCAGGAAGTGCTCGGAATGCCGGTGAAGATCGGTATCCCCTCAGGCTTCGGCGGCGGCGCACTGGCTCCGGAAGTGGAGTCTCCGGTCTACGCAACCGGCGTCGGACTGGTGATGCGCGCGCTGAATCAGGTCTCCGACATCGACACGATGGAAGAGAAGAAAACGGTGGAGGGTATCGAAGAGGAGGAGGAAGAAGTCGGGAGAGAGTCCGTCTTCACACGCATGAAAAAGTTTTTTGAAGAACTGTAGAGAGGTCGATGCGCGCAAAGGCCGGGATAAAAAACGTCCAGTCCGGCTTTTGCATCGGCAATCTCTGCGGTTTTGAAAGTTGAATGTTTAATTTTGAAGTAATCGGCTCAACACATAAACGAGGGAGGACCACAGACCATGATTGAGCTTGACCACAATGCCGAAATGTACAGCGCAAAACTGAAGGTCGTCGGTGTCGGAGGGGGTGGCGGCAACGCCATCAACAGTATGATCGAACGGGGACTTGAGGGTTGCGAATTCGTCGCCGTCAACACTGACGCACAGGCGTTGTCCAAAAACCAGGCACCCCACAAGGTACAGATCGGAAAAGAGTTGACCCGGGGACTCGGGGCCGGGGCGAATCCCGATATCGGACGGGATGCCTCGCTCGAGGATCAGGAGGAACTGGGGCAGATCCTTACCGGCAGCGACATGGTCTTCGTGACCGCCGGAATGGGGGGAGGAACCGGAACCGGGAGTGCGCCGGTGGTGGCGGCCGTGGCCCGGGAGCACGGAGCGCTCGTCGTCGGCATCGTTACCCGCCCGTTCAACTGGGAGGGGAAGCCGCGCCAGTCCAAGGCCGAGAGCGGTATCGAGGAACTGCGGAAGCATGTCGACACGTTGATCGTGGTTCCCAACCAGCGTCTTCTCTCGATTATCGACAAGAACACCAGTCTGCAGGATGCCTTCCGAAAGGTGGACGACGTTCTCTACAACGCCACCAGCGGCATCGCCCGGATCATCACGGGGCAAGGCTACATCAACGTGGACTTTGCCGACGTCCGGACGATCATGCAGGATATGGGTGAGGCGTTGATGGGGACCGGTATTGCCGCCGGCGAGGATCGCGCGGTCGAGGCGGCCCAGAGCGCCATCTCATCGCCGCTGCTCGAAGGCGTCTCGATCTCCGGATCGCAGGGCGTTCTCATCAACATCGCCGCCAGCAGCAGCCTGACGATGATGGAGATCGACGAGGCGGTCGACATCGTTTACAAGTCGGTCGGACAGGATGCCAACATCATCTTCGGCGTCGTCATCGACGACTCGCTGGAAGATAACATGACCGTGACGGTGATCGCCACCGGTTTCAACAAGAAGGCCGCGCAGAAGAACGAGACCGAGGAGAAATCGGCCGGCATGCAGTTCCGTTCCACCGGCTTCGAATTGAAGCGTGAGGAGGAGGCCCCGCAGCAGAAGGCTCCGGTCACGCAGCCGCAGACTCCGCCGACACCGCGTGAAGAACCGGAGGAATACGTTCCGAACAATCCCGGTACCTACAAGAAGTACGACGTCCCGGCCTACGAGCGCCGCAACGTCAGCCACGAAGTCATGCGGGGCGGCTTCGACATCCCGAAGGCGAACGACGGAAAGGAGGAGACCGAGGAGAACCGGAATCAGGAGGAAGCCCGCCCCCGTGCAGAACGGGCGGCGTTCCTGCGGAGGATTATGGATTAGGGAAGAGCGGAAGCTCTCTTTCGGATCTTGATAAAGGAGCCGGAGCGGTTGAAAGACCGGTCCGGCTTTTTTTTCTGTTCATTCCCGCGCGAACAAACCGTTGTATGCTCCGAAATTCGTATGATTATGCCCGCATGATGCCGTTTCGGTCTCCATATCGACTTGATGCCGTTTCCCGCCCCCTGCTGGGAGGGATGCTTTTCTGGCTTGTCCTCTTCTCCGGCTGCTCCGATACGGCGGAAGTCGTTGATGAAGGAAGATTGATTCCGGGCGTCGGGAGCCTCTTCACGACGATGGTGGTTCATCAGGTGGGGAACGTCGGTCCCCCCGAGGAGACTTCGATGAACTTCTCGGTGCAGGTGACCGATATGATTGTCGAGGGGAAGGAGCGGGTGGTCCAGTTTGCGGCCGATACGCTGGTGACGCTGATCGCCTACGAGTCGAACGGCGATCTTTCTCTCTACATGAAACAGGGAACCTTCGGCGATTGTCCTCTTCCCGGCGGCTGGCTCCGCGTTCCGTTCGGCGGTGAAACGGAAGTGTTCCGCGCATTCAAGTTGTTCA
>CAMLOB010000329.1 GCA_946481475.1 uncultured Chlorobiota bacterium
CGGTCACCTGGCTGCCGAGCGGAGCGGCGAACCGGAACCGGCTGCGACCGAACCTGATACGACCGATGCAGGATCTTCCGACACTCGGACTCCTTGTCGGCATCGCAGCACTCTCCGCTTTCTTTGCCGAAAAAGAACTCGGCATCTTTCCTCCGCCGATCGGCATCGTGGTTGTTCTTTTCCTTCTGATCTCCTTCAGGCGGAGACCTCAACTGCCGCCTGAGAAGGTCATGCTCCTGATAACCGCCGTGCTCTGCATGGTTCTGATGAATGCAGGCTCGTCCAACAACATGGTCGGCAGTCTCAAGTACACGGCTCCCTTGCTGACAGCGGTTGTCTTCGTCGAGTCGATGCACACCCCGTTTTCCCGGTTCTCTTCCGGACTCATCCGTCTGATCCTCTTTACCAATATCCTCTCTGCCTGGCTGGCCTGCCGGTTCAGCAAGGGGGATTCGATTTTCGCGATGGACTCGACTTTTGATAACCGGACATTACGGGGAATTGTGGAGACCCGGCAGACGGCTTGTGAGTTCAGGGAACTTCAGAACGGACTCCGGAAGGCAGGGCTGTGCGAGGGAGACACGGCACTTTTCTATGTCGACATACCGATGCTCCATTTCACTACGCAAACGATCCCTTTCTTCACCAATCCCTGGGTCAGCAGTCACGCGGTCGGTCTCCCCTCATTCGCCCAACTGCAGGCAAAGACACGGGAACGATTCCGTGCAGGGCAATTTCCGAAGGTGGTTGTCCGATCAGTCGGTCTTTATCATCCCGAGTCGGAAACGATTCCGAAAATTGCGTGGCTCGACTCCGCAGTCAGAGCAAACGGATACGACACCGTCTGGAAAAGCAAGCGATTAATCATTCTGCAACTTCCGAAACGGCATCATCGCCGGTCCCGTGCGACAGCCCCTGCCTCTCCCCGTTCCTCCAGCCGATTCTCTCGCATTCCTTTGCACACATCAACCGACCGATAAAAGATACCGGCACACCACCCCTTCCGCTAATCCCTCCCTCTCAGCCCCACCGTCCGCATCCTCCTCGCTCCCTTGTCCCCTCGTACCCGTTGTCCCCCTCGATCACACTTCATCATTTCTTCCAGACCCCCGACAAGCGTATATTTGTTCCCGATACTCGCTGTCGCACAATTGCGCAGTGCAGTCGGAGGGTTCGCATAATTGGTATTGCAGCGGTCTTGAAAACCGCCGGGCGCAAGCCTGTGGGGGTTCGAGTCCCTCACCCTCCGCATTCAGCCGTCGTCGCCGATCCGCACGGATCGGCAACGGCGGCGTCAATTATGGTCACAATCCTTTCTTTCCAATCACGATGGAGAAGTTCCGGATGTCACGTCCGTATCCGATACTGCTGCTCTTCCTTTTCATCTTCAGCGGCTGCCTTACGGCAGGGCGGAAGCTTGTCCGGTTCAATCTGAATCCGGACGGATCGGGGAAGGGGACAATGGTTTTTCTGGACATCATGTCGATGCAGGAGAACGAGTCGGATCGTTCGCTCCAGGATTATTCCGATCTGGTAGACACCTGGCTGAACGGCGACGCATTCGAGCAGGCCAATCCTGCCCTGTACGACGTGCAGAAGCGTCTGGTGGCCGACAAGAACAAGCTGAACGCGGAGATCACGTTCAGTTTCTCCAACTATCAGGACGTCGGCCTCTACCGCCATCACAACACCGGCCCCTGGATGTACTACGCCTATCTGGGCTCGTCGAACATGGAGTACTTCGATACGACCAACGGTGAGTATGCCGGGGGGACGATGCCGGTAATTTTCTGGCCGGAAGAGACCACCGACTTCCGCATCGCCAACGGCTTCAACCATGAAGACCGTCCGGTCCACTCCCTCTATCCCCTCTATCAGCGTCTCGGTGTGGAGCCGGACGAAGGAGGGAAGTAGCGATGACGATCACCCGTTTTCTGGAACATCTCGACAGGACGATTCCGCTTCGCGCGGCGATGCAGGATGATCCGGTCGGTCTGCAGGTGATGGCGAAAGATTATCCGTTGACCAAGATCGCGGTGGCCTACGAGCTGAACGAAGCGATCACGGCGAAGGCGGCGGACATGGGAGCCGAGCTGATTGTGGCCTTCCATCCGTTGATCTACCCCCATCTTCGGTCGATTACCGGGAAGAACCGGGTGGAACGGACGGTGATCGATCTGCTCGACAACCGCATTGCTCTCTACGTCTTGCATACGGCCTTCGACGCCCATCCGAGAGGATCAAGTCGTCTGCTGGCTGAAGGACTCGGATGCACGGAGATGCACCCTCTTGTCCCGGACCCGGTGATCGAAGGTGGGGGGATGGGAACGGTCGGAACGTTCGATGTCCCGCTCCCCCTCCCGACCCTTGCGCTGCTGCTGAAAGAGGTCTGCTCGGCTTCGGTCGTCAGGATGTCGGTTCCGCCGGGGAAGGATGAAGAGCGGATGATCTCTTCGGTTGCGATTCTGGCCGGTAGCGGCATGAGCTTCTACAAGGAGGCAATAGCCTCGGGAGCCGACGCGTTTATTACGGCCGACACCCGCTATCACGCCTTTCACGCCGCCAACGACGATATTCCGATTCTCGATCCGGGTCATGCCGAATCGGAAGCGTTCGTGGTTCAGGGGATGAACGGATTGATCGAAACTTGTGTTGAGGAGAGTGGCGAACGGATCGAGGTGACCACAATCACCGATTCGACGAATCCCGTTCGCTACATCGTCTGAATAAAAGCGGTATATTTTTTTTCTCTCTCGAAACTTTACGACTTCAGAAGGAGGACTTGGTTCGTGGAACAGACATTACGTGCACTTTATCGGCTTCAGCAGATTGACCTTGAGCTTGATGATCTTGACGCCGGAAGTGGGGATCTTCCGGGTGAGATACGGGAGCTTGAGACCAGTCTTGCCGAAGTTCAGTCACGCATCTCCGAAAATGAGAGCGAACTCTCCGGTATACGGCGTGACCGGAATACCGGAAATCAGGAGATGCAGGAGCTTCGCGCCCGTTCACTGGAACTGAACGAGCGACTTCGCACGGTCAGGAACAACAAGGAATACGACGCCACAACGACGGAGATCGCCGCCACTGAAGAACGGACGAAAGATCTGAGCAGGGCTCTCTCCCTCTTCGACGATCGCGAGGCTGAAGTGATGCGGGAGATCCAGACGCTGGAGAAGAGCCGCAACGAGATCACCGCACAGCTTGAAGACAAGAACGAAACGCTGGAGACGATCCGCGAGAGCAACAGCGATGAAGTCGACGAATTGCGCGCTCAGCGTGAGCAAGCCCTGAAGGAGATCGCCCCGGAGCTTCTCGAGCGCTATGGCTACGTCCGGGGCAAACATCCCGATGCCGTCGTCAAGGTTCGTAAAGGGGCCTGCTCCGGATGTTTCCGCGCGGTGACGCCGCAAACGCTGGTGGAGATGCGCCGGCACGAACAGATCTTCTACTGCGAGCATTGCGGACGCCTGATCATCGATGAAGAACTTGCCGATACCGTCGAGGTATAACGGCAAGAACAGAAATCGAACTTCTTTGAAAATATACTCCGAGGCTGATCGGGCAGTCGCTTCGGCCATTGTGCCGCAGAGGAACGTCCGAACTCCACAGGACAGCGCGCCCCGATAACGTCGGGGGGATCGATTCGATTCCGGCATGACCGAAACGAAAAGATGACGGAAAGTGCAACAGAAAATATACCGCCCGCCTCTGGCGGGTAAGGGTGAAAAGGTGGGGTAAGAGCTCACCGCGTCGGCGGGTAACCGCGACGGCAGTGCAAACCCCGCGCGGAGCAAGGCCAAGCAGATGTTCCGAAGTCGTCCGCTTCTCCGTCTTCGGACGGAAACATCGGGTAGGCCGCTTGAGGGTCGGAGCAATCCGGCTCCCAGATAAATGACTGCCCCCTTCAGATTCATGCTTCGGTATGGCAGGAGGGACGGAATTCGGCGTACAGAGAGGCCTCGGAGAAAAATGGAAAGGGATGAAGATCGGACCTGATACAGGTCTTCTTCATCCCTTTTTCGTTACGTGGGTGCGGTAGTCCGCCGCGGCGGATACGTGCAGGGGTATATCGGTGTGAGCATCAGCTCCCTTCGCCCCTTAGCAAGCGAATCCGTTCACGGACTTCGGAGGTCCGCTGGGAAGCGGGGAACTCTACAAGGATGCGAGTATAGAGTTCCAGAGCCCGGCCGGTCTGCTTCATATCGACGTCGGCAATCTCCGCCGCCAGAAACAACGCCTCCTCGGCATGCGTTCCGTCCGGATAGACCTCGACGATCCGAAGGGCCGCCTCCGACGCCTCCTCATACTTTTCCCTGCGACGCAATCCCGCCGCTTTCATGAACATCGCGTCGTCGGCAAGCGTCCCTTCCGGATTTGCCTTGACGGCGGCTTCGGCGGCGGTGATCACCCCTTCCCAGTCGCGACGCCGCTCCCTGTACCTCCCCTCGACGTAATGTTCCAGTGCCGTGCGGTTCTGCTCAAGATGTTCCTGCAAGAGAAACAACCAGGCAAGGGCATCGTTGGCCGCATCGCTCCCGACATCATCGGTCAAAGCGGTCAGCGAATCGACCCCCTCGGTAAAGTCTCCCGAATAGAGGAACGTCTCGGCGTAGCGAAGCCGGGCAACGTCGCGCAACCGTTCAGCATCGGGAGCAGAAGCCGGCTGCTCCGCGGCCCGGCGATAGCGTTGGCGAGCTTCTTCGATCGATGCGGTCTGCAACGTCAGATCGGCACTGAGAAGCAGTCCCTCCAAAGCGTGCGGAGACCTCCGATCGAACGGCTCCCGGTCAAGCGTCTTGAGCCCCTCCTCCGGCTCATTCAGCACATCGGCCTGAAGCCGGGCAATGGCCAGCCGGGCCTGCTCCCCCATCGATCCGTCCCGTCCGTACTCCAGCACTTCGCGATACCGGGCGATCAGTTCCCGTGCGGCCTCTTTCGAGAGATTCCCCTCCTCTCCGTATTGCTGTTGTAATGCGTAGACATAGCTGTACATCACCGATGGAGTGAGCGCGTGATTCCGGTCGAAGTTGGCGAGAAAGTATTCAAACGCACGGATCGCCTGATCGTATTTCGCCCCGCGCAGCATCCGGTCGGCAAAGGCATAGATCTCCGACCCCCTCCCTCCCCGTTTCCGATCCAGACGGGTGACGACGACGAATGCGGATGAATCATCCCCTTTTTCGGAATAGAGCCAGGCGAGAAGTTCCAGATATTCCGGATGGTCCTTCCGTGCCTCGGCCAGATGCTCCGTTACCCTGATCGCCGCTTCGACTCCGGCCGGAGTATCGGTTATCAGACTCAGTCCGGCCTGCACATAGCCGAGACGTCCGGGACCTTCGGCCAGAAGATCGACATATTCGTT
>CAMLOB010000330.1 GCA_946481475.1 uncultured Chlorobiota bacterium
GTTCTCCGGCAGGGTCCGCTGGAAGATGAACCGGGACTCATCGAAACTGAAGTAGGCCTCGGCATTCTCTCCGCCGAAGGTAAGCTGACGCATATTCGAGAGGTGGGCCCGCTCGGCCGCAAGGACAAGCGTGTCCCCCTCGGGCTGCTCCGGGGTCTCTCCGTTCTCCCCGGATTCCGAAGAGCAACCGACCAGAAGGAACGAACTACAGAAGATGAAAAGGATGGCGGGTGCGAACGCAAGACGAATGTTGAACATGATCGACGATTTCGTGTGTGATGTGATACGGGGCAAAGATCATGAACAGGAGGGAATTGATCGTTGACAAAGTGCGTCTCCTCTGATCCGCCGGTCGCTCCCCGGCCGACTCCGCACAACATTTGTTTGTATGTCAGATTCTAATTCTCCATTTTCCGGTGCTCTCCGATCACGGCGGTTCCGGCGACCACGGGAGGACCTCCACCACCACCTCCTCCCTCCCGCCAACCCGCCCGTGAACGAGATTCTTTCTGAAGCTGACAGCTCACAACCGATGTCCGATACATCAGGCTCATAACTCAAGCTGACGGCTCACAACTGACAGCTCATAGCTGATAGCTCAAGGCTCATAGCTGATAGCTGATAGCTCAAGGCTCATAACTCACGGCTGACAACAAACAACGACAAAACCCATACTTTTTTCTCGGAGCAGACAATGCGCATCGTTCTTTTCCTTTTTGCACTTCTTCTCTGTCCGATCGCCACGATTCTCGCACAATCCTCCCGCGAAGCATCGGTCCTCGTCAACGCGGAGGTCTCGAAGAGTCCGACACCCCGCATCACGCTGAACTGGCGGAAGGAGAACCGGGCGGAATCCTATCTGATCGGACGGAAACTTCGCGGAGGGGTCGGATTCCAGCAGCTCGACTCGGTTCCCGGCTCGGTCGACTCCTGGACCGACAGCAACGTGCAGGTCGGCGTGATGTACGAATATGCCGTGCTCAGCCGCCTGCGGATCGACACGTCGCTGGTCGGCGGATTCGGCTATATCGCCTCCGGCATCGAGGTCCCGGCACAGCATCAGCGGGGGAATCTTCTCCTGCTGGTCGACTCGACGATGGCCGATCCCCTCTCCTTCGAGATCGACCGACTTATCACAACGCTCGAAGCCGAGGGATGGAACGTCGTCCGGCGTGATGTGGAACGGGCCGAGACGTTCAACAAGGAAGGAGTCCGCAGAACGAAAGAGGTCATCAACGACTGGTATAATCAGACAGGCCCCCCCGGCACGGTCTTCATCTTAGGCCGCATCCCGGTCCCCTACTCCGGCATGGTCAGTCAGGGACAGATCGTCATCGCTCCGGACGCACACCCGGACCACCGCGGAGCCTGGCCGGCCGACGCCTACTACGCCTTTATCGGCAACGAATCGGGCTGGACCGATGTCGTCACCGACACCTCGGCCAATCGCGAGGCGAACCGGAACCGTCCGGGAGACGGCAAGTACGACAACGCCGGCATCCCGAACTATCTGACGCTCCGGGTCGGTCGGGTAGACTTCTATAACATGAACGCATTCAAGGGGACCAACCAGACGGCGATTGAATCGGAGACGGAACTTCTCCGCGCTTATCTGGACAAGGATTATGCCTACCGCACCGGGGAGACCGAGATGAAGCTCCGCGGACTGGTCGACGACAACTTCGGTTATTTCAACGGCGAGGCCTTCGCCCGTTCCGGCTGGATGTCGATGGCGCCGGTGGTCGGGAAAGAGAACATCAACGCCGTCGACTGGTTCACCACGCTCGACACGGCCGCCTACGCCTGGGCCTATGCTTGCGGCGGGGGGAATTACAGCGGGGCCTCCGGCGTCGGGAACACGAACGACTTCGCGGCCAAGCCGGTCAACGCCATCTTCACGATGCTCTTCGGGTCCTACTTCGGCGACTGGGATTCGCCGAACAACTTCCTGCGGGCCGGGCTCGCCTCCTCCCCCTCGATCCTGACCTGCGTCTGGTCGGGACGACCCTACTGGTATCTGCACACGATGGGGATGGGTGAGCCGATCGGCGAGAGCGCCCTCCTCTCGCAGAACAACCAGAGTTATGCCCAGGCCTTCTTCACCTACGGCGTCCACGTCGCCCTGATGGGGGACCCGACGCTCCGGATGCGCTATCGGAACATCCCGACGCCCCGGAACATCTCGGTCCACCAGATCGCCGCCCGCGAACCGTACGTGGAGATCGAGTGGGAAGGAGAAGAAGGGGAGGAGATCACCGGCTATCACGTCTACCGGACGGTTGAAGGGGAACTCGGGGAGGAGACCGAGGAGCGGCTGACCGACGAGCCGATCACCACGCCCCGCTTCCAGGACACCGCACTCTTCGGCAAGACCGTCACCTACACCGTCCGGGCGGTCGCCCTGATCGAGTCGCCGAGCGGGACGTACTATGAGTTCGGGAACAAGGAGAGCTGGCAGGATCAGATCGTCGCAAGCGCCGACGAACCCCTCGCACTCAACTCCGACTTCTCGATGAGTGCCGGACCGAATCCTGCACGCGAATCGGTAGCGATAGAGATCAGGCTGGAGAACCGGAGCGACGTGGAGCTGACGCTCTGGAGCGTAACCGGTACCAAGGTGGCGACGCTCGAGACCCGCACGCTCGCCCCCGGCTCCCACCGCTACCTCTGGAACCGAACCGACGCCGAGGGGAACCGCCTCCCGGCCGGAGTCTATCTGGTGCGTGGAATTGCGGGGGGGGTGGGGAAGGTGGAGAAGATTGTGGTCGGGGAGTAAGTGAGGCGATATGTTCTTGGTGGAATCTTTGTGTCCTTTGTGCCTTTGTGTTGATTCACCACAAAGACACGAATGGCACAAAGAGACCACCAAGCTTGAGCACACCTTCGATCTCCCGCAAGCAGAAGAGGCATATTCCTGTTGCAACCATAATCCTCCGATCCCCTATCTTTCCGGAAAGCATCCCCTGACAATGATAACTCTAACACCACACACTCATGTCGTCAACCACTTATCCCGCAAGCCCGGTTGATCTGCCGGAGAAGCTGACCGGACTCTCACCGGCCTATACTATCAAAGCCGTCCTTGCCGTTCTGGCGATTCTTCTCTTCTTTGTTCTCTACGCTGCGCTGGTGGCGGCATTCGGTTATCTCTTCTATCTGGCGATCATCTTCGAGATACCGCACGTTTCCCTTTACACCATCCTGATGAAGCTCGGAGCGATTGCCGGAGCCGGTATGCTCCTCTTTTTCACGATCAAGTTTCTCTTCAAACTGAAGAACCCCGAGCGGAAGAACCGGATCAGGCTGTCGCGGGAAGAACATCCGGAACTCTGGAACTTCGTGGAGAGAATCTGCGAGGAGACCGGCGCCCCGCGACCGAAATCGATCTATGTAGACCCCGACGTCAACGCCTACGTCCGCTACTCCAATCTCTGGCTCAGCCTTCTCTTTCCGGTCCGGAAGGAACTCACAATCGGCCTCGGTCTGGTCAACTGTCTGAATCTGAGCCAGTTCAAGGGAGTGATCGCCCACGAGTTCGGCCACTTCTCGCAGCGGAGCATGCGAATCGGCAGCTACATCGCCTCGGCGAACACGATTATCCATGACATGATCTTCACGCGCGACAAATGGGATGAACTCCTGGCGAAGTGGAAGACGGCCGACATCCGCCTCTCGATCGCCGCCTGGCTCATCACGCCGGTCATCTGGATCGTCCGCCAGATTCTCCGTCTCTTCTACTCCTTTCTGAACATCATGTACGCTTCGCTCAGTCGCGAGATGGAGTTCAACGCCGACAAGGTCGCCGTCAGCGTTGCCGGAAGCGATGCGATCGTCTCGGCCCTCTGGAACATCGACGGGGGTGCGGAGCTCTGGCACGGTACGCTGAACAACGCCTATCTGGCTACGCAGAAGAAGCTCCACACCCGCAATCTATACGCGCACCAGACGCTTGCCCATCAACGGATCGAACCCGACGTCACGGCTGTACTTGAAGCCCTTCCGGCGGACGAGCGGGGAGGACGACGATATTTCACCGAGTCGAAGAACTCGAAAGCGCACATGTATGCAAGCCATCCGCCGAACGACCTGCGCGAGGCGAGCGCCAAGACTCCCTTTGTCCACTGTCCGGTCGATGAACGCTCTCCCTGGATTCTTTTCCCCGATCCGGAGAAGCTCCAGCAGGAGATGTCGCTGATCGTTTACACGACCTATTTCGAGAAGATGCCCGAGAGTTTCGGTGAGATCGAAGAGTTCGAGCGGTTCATTGAAGGAGAAACGGATGGGACGGATCTTGCCGGGGATTATCTGGATACGTTCCGGGATCGCTTCCTTCACATACCGGATCGCCAGGAAATGGAAAGATCTCCGATCAACGAAAAGGACATCGGGGAAGGGCTGGCCTTTCTGAAAGAGGAGATCGTCCGACTGATGAAGCCGGTACAGGAACTGGACGAACACTACAGGACATTGCAGGGGATGGCCGACGGCACATTGAAGCAGAAGACCTTCACGTTCAACAACGTCACCTACAACAAGAAGGAAGTGAATGCCGCCTGGACCGCGCTGGTCCGGCGTCGGGAACAGTTATTTGCCGAAAGCTTTATCGAGTGGGACACGGCTTTCTGCGCCCTGCACATGAATCTGGCGGAGAAGCTGGGAAGAGGGGAAGAACTGGAGCGGGTCTATGCTCAGCACCTGGCGATCACGCGGATGTACCAGTGGATTCTGAACGGCATGAATATCATCACGAAGAACCTGGAGAAGTTGCAGGAACAGAGCGAAGTAACACCCGGCCAGATCGCTTCGTTCGGCGATCTTGTCCGGCAGATCATGGGAGAGCTGAACGGGAAGATCGACGGACTGACAGAGATCGACTTCGTCCCTCTGCCGAACATCGATACGGTGGAGGAATTGCAGGGAGCAATTGTTGAGGAAGGGAAGTTTCCGGTGGAGTCGGGACAGATCTTTGAGGAAAGACGCTTCGGACGTGCGATGGAATCGCTGGAACGGGCCCACTATCACTGCCGGCGGGTTGAGCAGAAGAGTATTGCACTTGTGCTGCGAGTCCACGCGGAATTGCAGGGGGAGTTCGAAGGCGCACCGAGAGAGGAAGCTTCAGAGGAACCCGCGCAAGGAGACTTATCCTTATCTGAAGCGATGCCCGGTCATTCTCCGGAATAAATTTCTGCACAAACGCACCTTCTTCCCTTGGTGAAATCTTTGTGCTCTTTGTGTCCGCCGCGGCGGATGGTGAATCAACACCAAGTCACAAAGGGCACAAAGAAGCCACCAAGCTCGGGCTCCCGTCTCTTCCTCACGTCGTACACACCGAGTTGAACATCATGTAATCGGTCGTCAGAA
>CAMLOB010000331.1 GCA_946481475.1 uncultured Chlorobiota bacterium
GGCAATGCCGGGGGGATGGGGCGAATGGGGATGGAGATGGGTGAATGGGAATGGAGGTGGGCGAATGGTTATTCGCCCCTACGTATCTTCCGGGTGAAGACAATTGGGGTTCAATCTTACGTTGAAATTTTTCATGGCTTTATATATACGTGTCGCGGTCCCCGTGCCGATTTTCAAAACCTTTACCTACTCGGTCCCGGAGACCTTCCGCGGAGCGGCCCTCTTCGGCTCCCGCGTTTCCGTCCCGTTCGGCAAGCGAACTCTCACCGGCGTTGTGGTCGACGAGATGGAGAGTTCCGATGTCGAAGGGGTCAGGCCGATCAAGGATGTGCTCGACTCCGAGCCGCTGTTCGACGATAACCTGCTGGGGTTTGCCGAGTGGATCAGCCGGTATTATATGTCTCCTCTGGGCGAGACCCTTCGCTCGATGTTGCCGCAGGGAATGTCCCCGGAATCGGGACACGTGGTCAGGCTGATCCGGGAGGTCGCCGGCGACGAACTCCAGGAACTCCGCCGCCGCGCTCCACGCCAGGCGGCCGTCGTGGCCGCGCTGAGCGATCATCCGAACGGCGTCAAGATCGGCTTTCTCCAGCGGAAGGTGGGGGCCGAAGGACTCCACGGGCAACTCGTGGCCCTTGAGGAGAAAGGGATCATCGAACGCCGGATTACCGATGCCAAAGGGGTGGCCCCGAAGACTACCCGGGGTGTCCGGATCCATCCCGGTCTGCCGGCCGACGAGGAACGGCTCCACGAACTTTTCGATCAACTCGACCGCTCGGCGCCGAAACAGTCGGCCATCCTTATCCTCCTCTACACCCACTCCGAACGTGCCGGGGGAGAATTGATTCCGGTGCCGAAGCTGCTGGAACAGGCCAAAGCCTCCTCATCGGCACTGAAGAGTCTGGAGGAGAAGGGGGCGGTTCTCATAGAAGAGATCGAGGTCTCCCGGGAGGAGATTCTGGAGGATGCGCTCGATTCGGTCGGAATCGTCGAGGGAAATCCGATGGACATTGTGCCGAATGCCGAGCAGCAGGGAGTGATCGAGGCGGTGGTCGCCGAAATCGGAAAGGGCTTCGCCCCGTTCCTTCTGCATGGGGTCACGGGGTCGGGGAAGACGCAGGTCTATATCGAGGTGATCAAGAAAGGAATTGAGCAGGGGAAAAGGGCGATCCTTCTGGTCCCGGAAATCGCCCTGACCGTGCAGCTCGTCGAACGGTTCCGGGCCCACTTCGGCGACCGGATCGTTCTGCTTCACAGCCGGATGTCCGAAGGAGAACGTTTCGACGGCTGGCGCCGGGCCGCCGCCGGAGAGTGCGATCTGGTGATCGGTCCCCGATCGGCCCTCTTCGCTCCGCTCCACAACGTCGGCGTCATCATTGTCGATGAAGAGCATGAGAGCAGCTACAAGCAGTACGACGCACAGCCCCGCTACAACGCACGGGACGCTGCGGTGGTCCGGGGAGATATTGAAGGGGCGGTCGTCCTCCTCGGCTCGGCCACCCCATCGGTCGAATCCTACTATAACGCACAGCGGGGGAAGTACCGGTTGCTGGAACTTCCGAACCGGATCGACGGGGCGCGCGAGCCGCAGATGGTCCTGGTCAACACCGTCGAATCGAAAAAACAGAATCTGATGCGGGGTTCCCTTTCGGTGAAGCTCCTGGCCGATATTCGCGACCGGATTGCGAAAGGGGAAGGGACGATCCTCTTTCAGAACCGGCGGGGCTTTGCCAACAGACTGGAATGTACCAACTGCGCCCATTCGCCGATGTGCCGGAACTGTGCGGTGACGCTGACCTATCACAAGGGACTGAATCAGCTCCGCTGCCACTACTGCGGCTACAGTCGCGCGCGGGAGAACGAGTGTGAGGTCTGCGGCAATCATGATCTGCGCCAGCCGGGCGTCGGGACCGAGCGGGTGGAGGAGGAGTTGCGCGAACAGATTCCGGAGGCGAGGATCAGGCGGATGGATCTGGACACGACCAGCAAGAAGGGTGCCCACAAGAAAATGCTGGCCGAGTTCGGTCGCGGAGAGATCGACGTGCTGCTCGGCACGCAGATGGTGGCCAAGGGGCTCGACTTCGCCCGCGTCTCGCTGGTCGGTGTCGTCAGCGCCGACACGCAGTTGATGCTCCCCGACTTCCGTTCGGGAGAGCGGACCTTCCAGTTGATAACGCAGGTGGCCGGACGAGCCGGAAGACGGAGCGACACGCCGGGGGAGGTGATCGTGCAGACCGGACATCCGGAGCATCCGGCGATCGGCGCTGCCTTTGCAAAGGACTATATGACGATGTATGAAGACGAGATCCGGGGAAGGCGGGAGCTGAACTATCCTCCGTTTGCCCGCTTCATCCTGATTGAATTCCGTTCCAAAGACCAGAAGGAGGCCGAACGCCACGCCCGGCTCTTCCGCTCGCTCTTGCCGTCGGGCAACGACGGCATGGAAATCTTCGGACCGACCGCGGCGCTCATCTGGAAATTGCGGAACTTCTATCGCTATCAGATCATTGTCAAGAACAACCGGCGGCTTGATCCGGGAGGGAAAAATTTCTACCGGTTCTTTACCGAAGCACACGAGAAGTATCGCGAAGCGCACGGAACAAGTTCGGTGGAACTGATTGTCGATGTCGATGCGCAGGGAGTGATGTAAGCTCCGGCCCGTGCCGGGATCGCAGAGGCGTCCGTTTTGTCCGGCTCAATTTTGTCCGGCTCGGTGGGCCGAGGTTTGCCGTACCCGTTATCCGTAACATCACATGGAATTTCTGGATCGGATCATAACGTGGATTGCCCAGACGCTCAGTCTCACCGAAGGGGTGGTGGTCAAACTTCTGATCACGATCATTGCGCTGATTGCTCTGTGGGGACTTCGGCGCGTTGTCCTGAAGGTTGTCCGAAGGAATATCACCGACCACCGGGCGCGCTACAACTGGAACAAGGGGACCGCCTACGTCATCTACATCATCGGCGCGTTGCTGATCAGTCGCGTCTGGTTCGAAGGGGTCCAGTCGATCGCCACCTATCTCGGTCTGGTCTCCGCCGGACTGGCGATCGCCCTGAAGGATCCGATAGCGAACATGGCCGGCTGGCTCTTCATCATCTGGCGCAGGCCGTTCGAGGTGGGGGACCGGATCCAGATCGGCGATCATGCCGGGGATGTGATCGACCAGCGGATCTTCCAGTTCACATTGCTGGAGATCGGCAACTGGGTCGATGCCGACCAGAGCACCGGCAGGATCATTCACATTCCGAACGGCAAGGTTTTTACCCACGACCAGGCAAACTACACGAAGGCTTTCTCCTACATCTGGGATGAAGTCTCCGTGCAGATCACGTTCGAGAGCGACTGGAAGAAGGCCCGGCAGATTCTGCAGGAGATCGCCGAACGGCAGGATGACCTGCAGGAGACCGCACGGGAACGTCTGCGGGAGGCCTCCAGCCGGTACATGATCTTCTACAACAAGCTGACGCCGATCGTCTATGTATCGGTCAGGGAGAGTGGCGTGATGCTGCAGGCACGCTACCTCTGCGAACCCCGCCGGCGTCGCTTCCGGAAGAATCAGTTCTGGGAGGCGATCCTTGAGGCGTTCAACGCCGAACCGGACATTGCCTTTGCCTATCCGACGCAGCGGTTCTATCGTCTGGGAGAGGAGAAAGAAGGAGGTGGCGGAAGAGAAGGGGAGACCGGAGAGGATGGAGGAGTCGAAGGGGTGAAGATTCCGTGACGCCTCTATCCGTACTCTTTCTTGTCGGCATCCTTGTCGGCCTGGCCACGTTCTTCGGCGCCTTTGCCCGGAACACCTGGCTCGGGACGCTGGCGGTGCAGTTCAGTCCGCACTACGGCCTGGTCATGCTCGGCGTTGCCGTCGGTTTTTTCCTGCTCGACTATTACGGTTCCATGGTGAGCGCCCTTCTGATCGCCTCGCTGAATATTGCCGATGTGCTGTTCGGAATCAGGTGGAACCGAAGGGCATTCCGGCAGGGAGAGAGGAGCAACACGTCTCTGCGGATATTTCTGGCCAACGTCAATGCCTCCAACAGGGAGGCCGGGCGGATAGCCGAGGCGATTGAGAAGAGGGCTCCCGATCTTGTTGTGCTGCTTGAGGTCTCTCCTGAACTGAACCGGCTTCTGGAGGAGCGGACGGCCAACGGGTGGAAGCACAGGATGTACCACGTCTACCGCGACGGCAAGTTCGGTCTGAAGGTGCTGAGTGCGTTCCCGCTGACCGATGTGGAACTGCACGACGATGATGATGGTTGCTGTCTTCCGGCCCTTGCCGGAACAATGGAATGCGGATCGCAGAAGATTCGTCTTCTGGTCGCCCATCCTCTCTCTCCGGAGAGACCCGGCTGGATTCCGGAGCGGAGGTCGTATCTGATGAACGCCGGGCGGAAGGCGCGGGAGTGGAGTGGTGAGACGATCCTGCTGGGGGATCTCAATGCCGTCCCCTGGGACCCGCTGTTCGGCGATCTTCTGAGTGAGTCCGGACTGCGTGACGGGCGGAAGGGGTTCGGCTACGTCGGCACCTGGCCCACCCTCTTTCCGCTGCTGCTGATTCCGATCGATCACGTGCTGGTCTCGGATGGAATAGAAACCGTACACTTTCGTCGGGGCCGCAGGATCGGCTCCGATCACTGGAGTCTTGACGTCCTTCTCAATACGGAGTCCCGATCATGAAAACAGTATACAGGTCTCTTCTGCTTTCTCTTCTCCTCTCGGCCGGTTGCAGTCGGGCGGATATTCCCACACTGATTGCCCCGGATTCCCGAACGGCGGTCGACCGACTGGTGACGGCGTTGCGGGGTGGGGTGGCGATGCAGGACCGTGACAGACTGATGGCCCTGATGGATCCCGAATACGTGCAGGAGCAACATGACCGACTTCTTGAAGGACGGACCGATCAGTTCCTCAACGAGTTCTTTGCCGGCACCGAGGTTGTGAGCGGGAAGTTCAGGAGTGTGGAAGTGGAAGAGTTGCAGAGGATCGAACGGATCGACATCGAGGAGACCGATGAGGATGATCGTTACGAAGTCGAAGCGATTTTGTTGACAAGTGCGGGAACGGAAATCCGTGTCGCCTGGTATATCGTTGTGGAGCGGCTCTCCTCGAAGCAATACCGGGCCTGGTTGCGGGGGACGGTCGGTTGATCCGGAAAGTTGAACTATCCATTTGGAGTGAAGGCATGAAAGAAAAGACTGGATTGAAGCGAGGGGAAGCCTATAACGACCGGACATTCCGTGAGGAGGATTTCAGCGGGGCGCAGCTTGACACGATCGAATGCTCCGAGTGCCTGTTCGACGGATGTACGTTTGTGGAGACCAACCTCTACGGAGCGCAGTTCGACGGAT
>CAMLOB010000332.1 GCA_946481475.1 uncultured Chlorobiota bacterium
AGTGGTAGAGGATCAGATTGTTCCCGTAGACCCGTCCGACGATTTCGGCGGCAATGCTGAAGAGGATGACGAAGCCGATATAGCCGACCAGCACCCGCTGTCCTTTCGACAGTACGTTCCATCGCACCATCCCGATCACCAGCGGAACGAAGTAGACGGCAAAGCCGATATAGGTCAGAGTCTCTTCCATTCGTTGCTTATGGGAACGTCAGCGTGAACTTCGGATCTCCGCAGAAGCGGGGACAGGGACGCAGGAAATCGGAACTGTGCTCGAATGTGCCGGGCGTACCTGCCGGGGCGGTTCGTCTGGCCGAGAGGATCAGAGCATGGACCGCATAGCCGTACATGTAGGGATAATCCCTGTGTCCTTTGCTGTTCTCGAAGCAGTAAAGAGTGTCCTGCGGCGAGATGGTGTGGTATCCGAGCACCAGGTAGACCTCCCCGTCGAATCCTGGCTTTCCCGCCTTGTTGATCTCCCCCTGCAACGTGGACATGGGGAGGACATAGGCGTATGTGGGGACGGCAATCTCTTTCTCGATCCCTTCAAAATGGGCCCCCCAGTTGTCGATATATTCCTGCGCCTCGGTCGAATCGATAAAGAACCGTTCGCTCCCGGTATCTACTTTGATAAAGGGTCCATAGCCGGAAGGGAAGACCGTGTCGGTGCCGTCGGCCGTGTAGGGGACAAGAATCATGCAGAGATAGTCCGCCACCTCCGAGAGGCTGGAGATGGAATCCTCAAGTCCGAAGTAGGCTTTCACCCCGGCGTAACACCCTCCTCCGCATCCGGGGGGATCGCTCAGATACTTGCCGAGCGAATCGGCCGGGATGGAAAAACAGAAGTAGTCGGCTGAATCGTTCATGTGTTCGCCGACAAACGTCCGGGCCCAGAGATCGAGCGTTTCGATAAAGACCTGGAAACTGGTGTCCGACCCGGTCAGATCGGAGCATTCGCTCCCGACGACTCCGAAACGAAGAGGGGTTTCCGGAGGAGAGTCTTTCTCTGCACACGAGAGCAGGAGAAGGACCGGTAGAAGGAAAAGTCGACGGACGAAAGGATACTTCATACAACCTCCTTTGCGATAGTGGTCTGTGACGGGTTCGCTCCGCAAGGTACTCAAACCCTTCTTCCGAAAACCGCCGGCCGACCGAAAGCCCTTTATATCAGGCGCTTCCACGGAAGCATACCCGTGGAAATACGGGAGGCCGCACGTAGTTCCACCCGTTCTCCATTACCCGCAGAAGCGGTTTACCACAGACGAGCCGAAGGGGAGAACTTTGACCGACACTGGGGACGCAGCCCCCCTGTTCATCAACCGCCAATAACAAAGGAGGCATATCTCATGGCAAATCCCATTACCAACTTCAAGAATCAGGTCGACGATTCCCGGGGACCGATCCAGGACCCGGGATGGTATTTCTATCCGACCGATACGAACACCGGGGCGGGGGGAAAGTACATCTACATCGGCTGGCAACGGAAGGCGGGGGGAGAGCCGGTGACGGATCTGGAGTTCAGGGCCTACGACTCGGCGCAGAGCGCCCCGCCGGCCGGCTATCGGTGGACCGGACAGGATCTGAATCAGGGGGCGGGAGGAAAGTATATCTACATGCTCTGGAAGACCGGGGGGAGTACGCCGCCGATTCTCGGGATCATTCTGGTCGTCACCGACGCCTCGAAGCCGCCGGAGATCGCCGGATGGACTTCAATACCTCAGGACGTGAATCAGGGGGCCGGCGGATCATACATCTGGCCTTACTACACAACCTCCGACTATCCGGCCGAGCTGAAGGAAGAGTAGACCGGAATCAAGTGACAAGATTCCGCCGGAACGGCACGATTCAAGCATGATCTGTTCACCGGCCGCTGCCGGAGAGAAAAAGCCGTCGTCTGTTATCAGGCGACGGCTTTTATCAGAACGAGATCGGCGCGACAGCAAAAAAAGGTGTGATACCCCCTTCGCTGTTTAATCAGTTGCAAAGATATGGTGGAACTTGGAATCACCGCAGAACCGCGGACAGGGTCGGAGGAAATCCGAACTGTGCGCAAACGTTTCTCCCTTCCTGGTCGACAGGATCAGTGCCAGAACTCCATAACCGTAGGTGTTGATGTTGGCCGGATGCAACCGGGCCGGGGCGTTCTCCAGACAATGGGCGATGTCGTCGGGGCTGATTGTGTGGTATCCGAAGATCATATAGACCCGGTGGTCGGCCCCTGCAGCTTGTGCGTAGGTTATTGCCTCCTGAATGGTGAAGGAAGGGATGACAAATGCGTTGATCGGCACGATGATGGAGTCGATCAGATTGGAGTCGACGTAGTGATTCGACCAATGCTCGATATAACCGGCCGCAGTTGACGAGTCGACGGGACTGATCGCATTCCCCGGACCGACTTGCAGGAATGGTCCGCAGTCGCCGGTGAAGGCAACGTCAATGATCGTGCTGTCGTTGGTGACGGTGTGAACGGTATCGACGTAAGGGACCAGAATCAGGCAGAGATGCCGGTGAATCTGCTGGGGTGAATCGACCGCCGAGTCGAGAGCAAGATAGGCCTTGACGCCGCCATAGTCGCCGGCCATGCAGGTACTGAATTGATTCGCAGGGAGAGAAAGGTAGAACTTGCCGGAGTCGACCTTGTATTCCTTCACGAAGTTCTCTCCCCACAGATCACCCGTTTCCGGGAAGAGATGATAGCTGATCCCCTCCCCCATCAGGTCTGTACACCCGATCGGCCACGATTTTACCGAGTCTTTCGAGTGACATGAGGCAAGACCAAGGATGAGAAGAAGAACGTACGTGCGTGCCATGATACAGTCTCCGTGAGATAGTTGTTGAATCGGATTCAGTCGGATTTACTCACCCGTCAATATCCACAGTTCCTTTCGTACCTCTTTCTTTCGGCCACAACATCACGTAGTTCTCCTCTCACCTTTCCGTAGAAACACGGAGGGCATCCGTATTTCCGTCCGACTGTGATCTCTCAGTAATCATGGCCTGCCTCGGAGAAAGGGGCCGGATGATGTTGTCCCGTCATGCACCGGCACAACAGACTTCCATTCGTCCTCTTGGCCGGTAATCTTGCGGCAACCGATACGGACCCCTCGGGAACGACACGGAAACAGGCGGCGGAAACGATCCGACGATACGCTCAAAAGGGGTAAAGTAGGCGGCCCGTCCCCTTCTGAACGTATCGTGACAATCCTTTCCCTCCGGCAGTAATGATCGGCATTTCGTGAAGCTGTAGATTTGGAAACGGGATCAAGCGTTCCCTTTCAAGGTTATTCCGATTTCGGATTCCACCCCTCCGGGGGTGGTCCTTTAACTTGCTCAATCATGTACGGATTCATTCTTCTGCTTCTCCTCTTTCCCGTCGGCGGCATCGCGCAATCGGTTGATCCGGTTGATGTGGAGGGGACGCCCCGGACAACGTTCTACTCACTCTCCGCACGAGGAGACACGATCTTTGCCGGTACGACCGGTCGGCTGTTCTTCTCCCCGGACCGGGGAGAGACGTGGAGTGCAACCAACCCTGTCCGGGAGGAGGCCATATCGGTCGATGCGGTCGCCGCGACGGACGCCGGATGGTTCGTGAGTTGCTTTGACTTCGGAGTCTACAGAAGCACGGACAAGGGGGAAACGTGGCGCCCCGTCAACAACGGTTTTTTCGGGATTGGTGCCGACATCGTTCAGGATTTCGAGGTCTGGGAAGGCTATCTCTACGCGGCAACGGACGGAGCCGGAGTCTTCAGGCTTGACCTGTCGAACCCGGTTGCATGGCAACGGTTCGGGGACGAGTTCTATCAGAACGTCGCGGAGACGGTTGCCTCGCTTGCTCTTCAGGGGGATCATCTGATTGCCGGTGCCGGAGGGAACGGCCTCATCTTCTCACGGAATCTGAGGGAGGAGAACTTCTGGAGACCGGTACAGGTAAGAGGTCATATCCTGAGCGTTGCAAACACCGGTGCCGGACTGATCGGGTCATCAAGTCGCTGGGCGTATGTGAGCTACGATAGCGGGAAGACGTGGAACGAGACCGGGTCGATCAGCATACCCGGCTTCGGGGTTACCGTCGCATCGGTCGGGAGTCGGCAGTCGGAACCGGTTGCCTACCTTGCCACTGTCGTCGACGCGGGACTGAGCCAGCTCCACCGATCAGGCAACCTTCAGGAGCCGTGGGAATGGTTGGGACCGATTCCGGAAACGGTCGGGATGCTTGTCTACGATCACCGACTCTACATGGCCCAATGGGACGGCTTGCGCTATTTGCCGATTGAACCGAGCACGGGAGCGGATCCCGGACAGCCGGTTCTTTCCCCTGCCGAACTCGGCATCCCGATTCCCCATCCGGTCACCGGACAGGCGGAGATACCCTATACCATCGATCATGCAGGTGAGGTAATGATCGAAGTCACCGATCTTCTCGGTCGCCACCTGACATCGTTGACCGATCACCATGCCCGGCCCGGCCGGAATGTTGTGGTCTGGGAGACAGGAGATCTGCCGGGAGGACTCTATCTCCTCCGCATGATCCGGGAGGGGATGGTAGTGGCCGGACAGGTTGTGGTTGTGCGTTGAGGGACAGGAACCATACAGGGGCTGCATAACAGTGAAGAAGCCGATGAAGTCGGGCCATAAAAAAGGGAAGGAGGCAGCCCCCTTCCCTTTTTTGCATTTGGCATTTTTCCTTTTGGTTTTCCTCCTCAATACGCCTTCGCAAACAACGCCACCTCCTTCGCCTCCTCCTCCGTATAGAAGCACTTCCCCGTCCCCCCCGGCTGATCCATCGGAATGCAGCGGACCGTCGCCATCGTCTCCTCCTTGATCTTCCGCTCCTGCTCATCCGTGCCGGACCACCAGACGCGCGCCCACTGTCCGGCGGCGATCACCTCGCGGAACGTCTCCATGTTCTCCACGTCGATCGTGTTGTCGTCGCGGAATTTCGTCGCCTTCTCCAGCAGACCGTTCTGAATGTCATCGAGCCAGGCGGCCGCGTGCGTGTTGACCGCGTCGGCCGGGATGCCGAACTCCTTCCCCTCCTTCCCCGGTCTGTCGCGACGGGCGAAGACGACGGCGTTCTTCTCCACGTCCTTCGGACCGATCTCGATCCGGAGGGGAACGCCCCGCATCTCGTACTCGTTGAACTTCCATCCGGGGTTCTCCTGATCGCTCACGTCGCTCCGGACCCGGATGTTCGCATCCTTCAGCATCCGCTCCACCTTTTCAACCATCTCCAGCACGCTCCCCTTCTGCTCTTCGCTCCGCCAGATCGGAATGATGACCGCCTGATACGGTGCAAGCTTCGGCGGCAGGATCAGTCCCTTGTCGTCGCCGTGCGTCATGAT
>CAMLOB010000333.1 GCA_946481475.1 uncultured Chlorobiota bacterium
GCGGTGTACCGACCGTCGCGACGGTCGGGTCCGAGCAACTCGTTCGCGTCGATCCGGACGTCCTGATCTCCCCGATAGGGACCGAAGGTCTGGACGGCTCCGTCACGCTCGCTGATGGCGACCGACACGGACTCGACGTTGGCGTCGCCGTTGAACCGGAAGATCACGTCGTTGCCGATCGGCTCTTCTTCAAGCGTCACGATCTCCACCGGCATCAGGATGCTCCCCGGCTCGGCCTCGATCTCCACACGCCAGTTCTCGGCATCGATCATCGTCTTGTCCTCGCCGCTCGATCCGCCGGTTCCCGACTTGTGCGGCGGCATCTGCGCCCCCTTGGCGGTGATCCGGCCGGCATCGATACCGAATGTCGAGACGAGATAATCGCGGACCTTCTCGGCCATCTCTTTCCCCTTGGCCGCATCGCCGTTCGCCGAACCGGTCAGCGTGATCCGTGCCGACGGATTCCGCTTCATCCGATCGCCAAAGACGTTCAGGACGTTGTAGTAGACCTCCATCTGCCGCTGCGATCGCGCCTTCTCTCCCGGCCCCGGGTTCGCCTTGTCGGCGTTCAGCAACTGCTCCTCACGGAAGGAGGACGCCTGTGTGCCGGAGAGCTTCTTGTAGCGGGCGGGAATATCGGTCGACCCCGGCTCGAAGAAGATATAGTTCCGCAGCGGGAAGGTCTCCTGAATCCGGCGACTCTCGGCCACAACCGTCGGCGGCGTCACCCGGAAATCATAGGAAACCGGGTTGCCCGAAGGATCGGTGACGACCGGCGAAGAGGGACGAGAACCGAATTTGAGCTGGATACCGGCCCGGATCGTGTTCATCGTGAAGTCGAGAATCCTGGTCGACTCCTCGGAAGCCTCCGGATTCTCCAGAAGGTTCTGGAACCCGAGATGGAACTGCGCAAACGGGGTCAGAAGGATCTGCGTCGACGATGTCGAACTCGTCAGCGGGATGTCGTAGCCGAGTCCCCCCTGCGCGCCGATGGCAAAGCCACGGACGTCCGTCAGATCCTCATCACGGGTTGCTCCGACACCGTTCGTATCCAGGGCCGTGTACGATGCCCCCTTCCCCAGATTGAAATTGAACGTGGGACCGAGCAGAAGATGGAAGAACCGGTTTCCCAGATTCAGCCGGAGACTCGGTTCGATGCTGAGGTAGGAAAGACTGGTGGAGAGACCTTCGGAGACCGTTGCGCCGGTCGATGAGACCTCGGTTCTCGCCGAGTCGAATCCGATCGGGCGTCCGTCGTAGCCGACCATCACCGTAAATCCGAGAAGCTTCCCGGGGTTGAACTCCAGCACACCGCCGAATGTCGGGCCGAGACCGCTCCCCTGATCGAACGTGGAACCCTGAACGCTGGAATAGTTCTGAATCTCGCCGCTGAACGTGTTGTAATTCACCCCGCCGTAGATGCCGAACCACCACTTGGCCCACTGTTCGGTAGTGTCGCCGGGAGTCTGGGCAACCGCAACTCCCGCCGTCATCATCAGAAACGCTCCCATCAGGAGCAAGGCAACGAAATTTCGTTTCATGAATCCTCTTTTCATACGTGAACAATAAAGGTTGTTATCGAATCAGCACTGATCGAATGTGAATGCTTCAGTTTCGAATAGAAGTGACAGGGTGCGCCGCTGGAAGCCTGATGGGTCGGATTTAATTGTGAACGAAGTACGGCACACCGCAGGAAAGAGCCGGTTTCAAGTTAATCATTTCCCGGCATTCGGAATTTTGCGAAGTCCGATTCCGGAACAAATCCTCACCTGTTCCCCTGCACGTTGTTGCCGCCCGGTTCTTCCCGCAGCCTGACATCGATTTCCGGAACCATCGTCAATTCAAACGTTGCCGAGGCCAGCTTCACCCTCCCGCCGGTTTTTTCCACTTCCTCCAGTATCCGCATGAAGAGCCGGTCCCTGGTGCTGCGTCGTTCCTTGAAGTTAACGACGTAGCGAAGGGTGAACTCCATCCAGTTATCCGTCGCCGTCACCGTCACCATCGGTTCGACCTGCGCATTCTCGATCAGATAGGATCGCACCAGACTCTTCCAGGCATCCCGCACCTGATCGGTGTAATCCCCGACAATCTCCTGGGCCGCATCGTCCAGGATTTCTCGCGTCCGCACGATATCACTGCCGTAACGGACCGGCACTCTGATCTCATCCCAGAGAAAAGGGAACTCGCCGGAATAGTTGAAGACCGGTTCCTTGAAGATGAAGCTGTTGGCCACCCGGACCACGCGACCGTTGTAGAGATCGCCGTCGACCCACTGTCCCACTTCCATCAGCGTCGTCCGGAGAATACCGATATCGATCACGTCCCCCTTGATGCCGCCGAGTTGCACACGGTCGCCGGTGCTGTAGAAATTGGCAAAGGAGATCGCCAGCCATCCGGCGACGCTGGCGATCACCTCCTGCAACGCAAAGGCAATCCCCGCCCCGGCCACGCCGAGCGCCACGGTCAGCCCGCCAAGCCGGTCACTGAAGACGATCGTGAGAAAGACAATGCCGAGAAGATAGCCGCCGAAAGAGACGAACTTGCGGGCACGGTACCGGGTTTCCGTGTTCGTGATATGCTTCCCCAGCAGCTTCTGCAGAAAGCGGACGAGAGCCGCAACGATCAGAAGTCCGATGAGAACCGTCGCGATCTTTCCGACCGTCGGATTGAACAGCCATGTGTCGAGGAAATCTTGCATAAGCATCCGGCAATCGTGCGGAGGTTCTCAGCCGTGAGCACATGAACGCGACTTGCGGCCGCTGGGACGATTGCTTGCGATGATAACCGTCGGTTGGTTTTGTTTCTGTGGCGGGACAGGATGCACCACAGCAGGGAACCGGTACAAAGCTAATCAATTCCCCTCACTCAGGGTCCCCTCTATCAGACCAGCTGCACACGATCACCGGCTTTCCCGAACTCTTCCAGTATACGGGTAAAGAGCAGATCTTTCACCGTTCGACGTTCATTGTAGCTGACGACGTAGCGGAGCGTGAACTCCACCCAGCTCTCTCCGGCCACCAAGGTCACCATCGGCTCGATCTGCGCGTTCTCGATCATATACGACCGGACCAGCCGGTCCCATGCCGCCTGCACCTGAAGGGCCTGTTCCCCGACTACTTCCCCCGCCGTGTCGTTCAGAAGTTGTCTGGCCAGAACCAGATCGCCGCCGTAGCGGATCCGGAACTTGATCTCGTCCCACAGAAAGGGGAACTCGCCCGAATAGTTGAAGACCGGTTCCTTGAAGATGAAGCTGTTGGCCACACGAACCACCCGGCCGTTGTAGAGATCCCCGTCGACCCACTGCCCGACCTCCATCAGTGTTGTCCGGAGGATGCCGATGTCGATTACGTCCCCCTTGATACCGCCGAGCTGCACACGATCACCCGTGTTGTAGAAGTTCGCCACGGAGACGGCCAGCCACCCGGCGGTGCTGGCGATCACCTCCTGAAGTGCAAAGGTGATCCCCGCCCCGGCCACACCGAGCGCCACGGTCAGTCCCCCCAGCTTGTCGCTGAAGACCACGGCAAGGAAGAAGACTGCGGCCAGATATCCGACGAACGAGACAAACTTGCGTGCGCGATACCGGGTCTCGGCCCCCTCGATCCGCCGCCCCAGCAGCTTCTGGAGGAAGCGAACCAGCAGACCAACCGCCACCAGACCGATCACGACCAGCACGATCTTTCCGACCGTCGGATTGAAGAACCATGTGTCGAGAAAATCTTCCATGGAAGCCAGGCAACTGTGAAGCGACCCGGACCGGCTCGTCTGCCGGACCGGTCAGTCTCTGAACAAACGGGATAGCGGGAAAGTGCCGGGGGGGAGGGAGGTTGTAGAGTTCATAGAGAGGAGAGTTCGGAGAGTGTGAGAGATGATGGCGGATATGGGGGAGTTCATAGAGAGGTGCGGTCCCCCCCAATCGTTGGACAGAAATCAGCGGAAGTTAAGGTGGAAAGCCTCAGGTAATTTCTTGTTCTTATTGCTTCGGATAGACCATGGCCGGAGTTCTGCGTCCGATCCCCGAGTGTGGTCGATGTTCATTGAAATACCGAAAGTACCGTGCGGTGCCGTCGTAGAGCTCGAGTCCGTTGGCAGGGTTTGCCAGGTAAAGATACTCATACTTGTAGCTGCGCCACAGACGCTCGATGAAAACGTTGTCCAGAGCACGGCCTCGTCCATCCATGCTGATGGTAATACCATGGTCTTTCAACATGCCTGTAAATGCTCTGCCGGTAAACTGCGCTCCCTGATCGGTATTGAAGATCCCCGGCGGCCCATAGCTGCCGAGTGCTTTGCTAAGTGCTTCACAACAGAAGCCGGCATCCAAACTGTTCGATATCCGCCAGGTCAGCACATACCGACTAAACCAGTCGATAACCGCAACCAGATAGAAGAATCCGTCAGCAACCGGCACATAGGTGATGTCACTGCTCCAGACCTGATTCGGTGCACTGATCTGGACATCCCGCAGCAAATATGGATAGATCACATGCTCCGGATGCTTCTTGCTGGTTGACGGGCCTGGGGCCACGCCCTGAAGGCCCATCAACCGGTAGAGTCGGCCAATACGCTTCGGGTTGACTCGGTGGCCCTGCAATCGAAGATGATCGCACATCATGCCGACACCATAGTGCGGAGTCTGCAGATACTGCTTGTCGATGATGTGCATCAACGCCAGATTGTACCGACTCTCGCCGATCGGTTGATAGTACGAGCTTGATCGCGGCAGCTCCAGCAATACGCACTGCCTGCTGCGGCTCAACGGAGAAGACTTATCGATCAAGGCCCGCTTCCGGGACGTGCTGAAGACCAGATTTTTTTTTCAGCCAGTCGAGTTCCATCTGGTACTGACCGATCTTGCGAAGAAGATCATCGACAATCTCCTGCTGGCCGCTCGCCTCATCGGATCGGCCTGGTGCAAAGATCTCCTTGCTCCCCTCGAGTAACTGCTTCTTCCACGAACTGATTTGGTTGGGATGAACTGAAAACCCCTGAGCGAGTTCTGCGAGTGTCTGGTGTTCCTTGAGTGCTTCGAGGGCGACTCGCGCTTTGAATGCGGCATCAAACCGCCGGCGTTGCTTCCTGCTACTGCTCATTACGCTACCTCCTTCTGGACGTTGATTGATGAAAATACTCCACCTTAACTACTTGTCCAGTTTTTGGGGGGGACTTCAAGGAGAGTTTATAGAGTGCGGGTGATGATGGAGAGGTGCGGGGGAATTCGTAGAGTTCAGAGAGTGTGGGAGATGATGGATGGATTGCAGGATCGGCGTGATATACCACAAAACCACGCAGACCGGACCATGGTGATTCTTCGTCTTCTTCGTGCATTGTCACA
>CAMLOB010000334.1 GCA_946481475.1 uncultured Chlorobiota bacterium
CCCCCCGACCCCGCCGCCCAACCCGGCCCGCCGCCCCCGGACTTCTTCAGTTTCCGGGCCACGGTGCTGTAACTTTCCGGTGCGATCCGTAGTTTTAGGGACCTTGTCTTCCGCACGAACCTTCAAACTACGGGTCGCACTATGCTCACACACACACGGCTTCTTCTCCTTCCCATCACCTTCATCTTCTTTTCAACCGTTCTTCATGCACAGGAAATCGGGCCTTCCTGGAAGGATAAAAGCATGGGGATGCTGCAGTCAGGAAATCTGGATTCCGCCCGGTTCTATCTGGAACGGTGGCTGGAGGCCGATCCGGGGGATGAGATGAGCTGGTACAACCTGGCCTGTGTGTACGCTCTTCAGAAGGATAAGGAAGGGGCGCTGAATGCGTGGGAGATGTCGGTGGCGGCCGGGTGGGACGATCCGGAGCACCCGCTGAACGACGGAGATCTGGAGTCGATCCGCTCGGACGGACGCTTTGCCGCCGCGCTGGAGAAGGTCCGCACCCGGCTGCAGGAGAACGGACCGAAAGGCTTTATCCGCAACTTCCTTGAAACCCGGACGGTCGGCACGTATGTGGCTCTGCTTCCGGAAGATTATGAGGAGAGCGACCGGGAGTATCCCCTCTGCATCATCCTGCACGGGAGCGGTTCGACGGAGCTGGCTCACGGCAGGCTTGCCGACATGTTCGGTCGCGAGGGGATCATCTACATCGTTCCGCGCGCTCCCTACACACACACGTCCGCCCACAAGTCTTCCGGCAACCTCGGCTACACCGCCTGGACGCCGGAGCAGATCGATTCGCTCGAGCCGCTCTACGCTCAGGTCGGCCCGATGTATGCCGGGTGGATCATGAGCTGTGCAGAGGATGCGCGAAGCCGCTACCGCGTCAACAACGAGAAGGTGATGATTCTCGGACACAGTCAGGGAGCCGCCTTCTCCTTCATCACCGCAGCCCTCTATCCGGATCGGGTCCGAAGCATCTTCGCGTATGCCGGGTATTTTCCCGATGAGTACAGAACGGAAGAACGACTGCAGCGACTGAAGGAGAACGGTGTCCGGATCACGCTCGCGCACGGACTTTCCGACAACGTGGTCGATCCGGAAGCATCGAAAGAGCTTGACGCCGTTCTGAAGGAGGAGGGACTGGATTATTCGCTGACTCTGTACGAAGAGACCGGACACGGCATCGCTCCGGATGTTCGCCTGCAGATGACCAAGTGGATAGATCGGGAGGCGAAACGGTAAGGGGGAACCGGTTCTCGTCCCTGTTGCGTCAGACTCCAAATTCGCCTTCTTCCGATGTTTGAAACCGGCGGCCTCAAAACCGCCGGTTTCTGCGTTTCGGAAGGGATCTGTCGTCTATGATGTGATCTCAGAATACCAACTATCGGACAAAGATGGTTCCCCGCGCTGCTTGATCCCGCCGTACTATTCTTCCGTTGCTGCGATTGTGGCGACCCTTGAAACCGGAAGGAGAGATCCATCAATATTTCGCATACGGGAGAACTGTTCATGGAAAGGATATACAGGTGTTTCGGCGTGGTGCTTTTTGTTCTGACCCTTGCGGTCTGGGGCGCGATGCCGGCCCGGGCACAGTTCGGTATCAAAAAGCCGGAGTTGCCGAAGATCGGAGGAGGTTCGGGCAATTCGAACTCAGGCTCGTCGAATCAGGAGAGTTCTACACAGGCCGAAGGGGAGAGGGGCAGAGATGAAAGAAACGAGGGGGCAAACGATCTTCCCGCACTGGTCTACGACGCCCCGTTCCCGCCGTCGATTCTCTACTCTACACTTCTCGTGAACGACGGGATCATGTTCCATCAGGACGGAAAATTCTATCCCAATCAGGTAACCGCAGTCTTCCTGCCGGAGAAAGATGCCGAGGGGAATGCGGTCTCCTACGGCATCGGCGAGAACGAGCACAGACTGATGTCGATTCTCTACAATCAATCGGGAGAGGAAGTGAAGCGGATGGACTGGCTTGCTCCGGCTGTGGCGGTCTTCGGACAGAAGGGGGCGTTGCGGACGATCTCCACGTACAACCACAACGGCACACTGGAGACGCAACTCGGCGCCGGTTCCTACCGGCTCGATTTCTTCCTCGACGGCAAACGGTTCTACAGTTTTCCCTTTACGGTCTCGGTGATCTCCAAAGGGGACCCGTACGATCCGAAACCACTCTACGGCATCGACGGACCCTGGGAGGACTACGGCTACATCTACATTCCGGACGCTCGTCCCGACCGGTCGGTCGACTGGAAGATGTGGCTCCGGAACGACGATCCGGACATCGTGATCAGGGAGAAGGATGTGGATGTGTCGCTGACATTGAAGCGTGACGGAGCGGTTGTGGGGAAGACCCGCGGCTCGACGCAGTATTCGATTCACAGAAGGTGGAACCGCCACGAATTCCCTCTCTACAAAGCGGACGGAACGGAACAGCGACTGATGGGGTCCGATCTGTTCGATAATCCGGGACGGTACGAGTTAGCCGTGAATATAAGCGGCGAGAAGCGGGTCTATAAATTCGAGGTGAAGGAGGGAAAGATCGTCCATGCCGGTCGGCAGAACCGGGAGGGGGTCGATCCGATCCGCTATATCGAGGGGGGACGGGATGCGTGGTGGTTGCGGAGAGAAGGGGCGGAGTATGATTGACGAATGGCGAAGTTCGATTGGCGATTTTCGATTTGCGAATGATGAAGTTCAGATTGGATTGCCGAACAATCGCCGATCGAAATCTTCCGTCCGAATACCAAACACCCGCTGCCGAAAAAACCGGCAGCGGGCATTCGTTCTTCATTCGCCAATCGCAAATCGAAATTCCCTTGCCCGTTATGAAACGCCCGCCGCCGGCAAAACCGACAGCGGGCGTTCATTCCTCTTCATTCGTCAATCGAAAGTCGTCAATCGACAATTGCAATTTTCTCCGTTCCTCCGTTCCCCCGCACTTCCGGATAATACATCAGGCTCGCCACGGTCGGCATCACCGAGTAGTCTCCCGGTATCTGTGCCCGCATGATGTAGGTCAGTTCATGCGTCCGCGCATCGATCGAGGTGGCGAAGAAGGCGATCTTCTCGTCACGCACGTCCCGGTCGGCATACCACCAGTTCCAGTTCCATCGGCGATAATAGTAGTCATCTCCGTCGTTGCTGTATTCGTCTTCGCCGATGATCGTATAGCCGTCGGTGTCGGTGATCACCTCGCATCCGGCCGGCAGAGGATCCTCCATCATGAAGTACTCGTACCGGCTGTCGGGCGTCACGGTCAGCTTCACGAAGATCTCGTCGCCGCTCTTCAGCGGACCGGTGATCTTCCGCTTCTCGTAGACGTATGCTCCTTTCCGCTTGACCCGGTTCAGTTTATAGTACTCGCGCCGGACCTTGAACCCGGCTTCGCCCGGCTGGATGGCATCTCCCGTTGCGTAGTAGACCAGACGTGCCGAGGCGTAGAGCCGCCCCTCGCCCGACTTCTCGACCGTGACGATGTTCTCTCCCTTGCGGAGTCCGGCGGCCGCGACTTTGACGGTCTGCTCCGGCTTGAAAACATCGTCACTGGTGATCCGCTTCCGGAGCACTTCCTTCCCGTTGACCTTCACGACCATGGTGTAGTCCGGGTTCAGTTCGTTCGATGCGCGGAGATAATCGACCAGCGAGTAGATGACCATCGCCGTCTGCCGCGTGTTGTGCCAGGCCGAGCCGTTCTTCTGGGCCAGGAGCCAGCGGACTCCCTTGCTCACCAGTTCGGTCTCTCCCTCAATCTTCAGCAACGCCTTTACCGCCGCCGCCGAGGTCTCCACCTGATCGTCCTGCCAGTTGTAGTGCCATGTCGAACCGGTCCAGAATGCCGAGCTTCCGGTCTCCTTCACATTCGCGATCAGCCGCCCGGCCAGTCCCTTCGCATTCCGCGTATCCCCCTGTTCGTGTGCGGCCAGAGCCAGGAGCGCAATCGCGTAGTTGTTGATCTCTTTCTCGTCTGCCAGATCGTTGATCCGTTCGCGGACCATCCCGTTGTTCTCGTTCTTCGGATCGGCGACGCTGGCCACATAGAGCATATAGGCCTCGGTCGTGATGTTCAGTCGCTTGTCGTCCTGACTCAGTCCGCCGCCGGCGATGCGGGCCTCGATCAGATCGTACAGTGCCGACATCCCCTGCGTGTACCGTTCCTGCGAAACGTCGTATCCGGCCTCCCGCGCGATCGCCAGACCGTAGATCACGTAGGCGGTCATGAACGGATTCGTCTCGTCGTTCTCCCACCAGCCCCAGCCTCCGTCGCCGTGCTGGAGCGTATAGAGTCGCTTCAGTCCTTTGTCGACCATCTTCGGCAGTTCTTCACGCTTCGTCTGGTCGAACGGAACGCGCAGGTCTTCCAGCACGTCGGCGACAACGACCGTCGGGAGGAAGCGGCTCATCGTCTGCTCGACGCATCCGTAGGGATAGCCGATCAGTTCGTCGAGCGCCCCCAACATCGAGCTTGCGGCCGAAGGGGAGAGGTTAATGTAGAGTTCTCCGGTCTCCAGCTTCCCGTTTGCCGGAATCGCCAGACGCATCTCCCGCGTGCCGGCCCGCTCGGCGATGTCGGCGATGCCGCTTGTGCCGGTCTTTACCCCCTGCGGCAGGATCGGAATCTTCAGCTCCATCGCGTCCGATTCCTCGTTCGTCAGGGCCTTCACCGTAAAGGTTGCCGTGCCGATATCCTCGGCCTCGATCTTCCAGTCGATCCGCTCCTCACCGTTTGCCGGGATCGTTACGCTCTGTGTCCTTCTCTCCTGCGTCACGCCGTCGGCGGTGAACTCCACCCTCACCTGCTTCGGCGAGGAGAGATAGTTGTGGACGTTCGTGGCGATCACCAGTTCGTCCCCCTGCGTCAGGAAGCGGGGCGTCTCCATCCTGACGAGCAGGTCTTTCCGGGCGATTACCTCCGCGGTCGCCTGTCCCACCTGTGTGGCCTGCGTCACGCCCCGGGCGGTGATCCGCCAGGTCGTCAGGTTGTCCGGGAACTCCACCGGAATCGTCGCGTAGCCGCTCGCGTCGGTCCGGACCGAGTGGGTCCAGAACATCAGGTCGCGGAAGTCCTTGCGGAGAGCGGGGGTGACGAGTTGGGCTCCGTCATCCATATCCTTTAAAGCAGCTTTATCAGCAGTTTGTGCTGTGGGGGGGGCGGCGACCCTGTTCCTGGCTCCATCCTCGGCATCGGCTTCCCCGGCGACCCCGCCACAAACGAATGGATCCACAGCGAGATGGAGGTGGCCACGCCACCGGACGAGCTGACCAAAATTGTGGACGAGGTCCGCAAGACGCACAGGGGGTTCGGCGTCGGCCCCGCCG
>CAMLOB010000335.1 GCA_946481475.1 uncultured Chlorobiota bacterium
TGAGAATATTTCTGATGTAACGCCTTCCCAAGCTGAGTATCGTGGTGTTGAATCCCCTCATTCATCGTCCTCTTTCTTGAATTTTGCCTTTTTATTTTGAACTATTCAACAACATGCACAAAACGCTACCGCTGATCACCATCACTGTCCGCAGCACCCACAACCCCGGTGACGTCTATATCGGAACAGGACTGCAATGGCTGGTCGAACAGGTGACCGGCGAGGAGACTCCGTGGCTGCTTGCGGACAAGATCGTGCAGGAGAGATTCGAGGAGTTGCTGCCGGAGATCATACGATCCGGCATCGCCATCTACGGCGGGACGCCGCAGTACAACAACTACAACGACTGGAAGTTCTGGTACGACGACGAACTCTGGAAACGCTATATCAACCCGAACCGGATTCGCACCGCCGTCTTTGCCGGAGGGGCGGGGCATGTCGATCCGCATATCTCGCCGGAGGAATTCGCCGAGCATTGCGTTAAAGACAGGAACACCGTCCGGATCATCCGTCAGCGGATGAAACATGCTCTCTGCTTTACCGTGCGGGACCGCCACAGTCACGCTCTGCTGAACCGGCTTGAGATACGGAACACGCTTCTGCCATGCACCGCCACCTTCTCCGGCTTCTACTACCGTCTTCGTCCCGTCCCGGTCGAACGCCGCGTCGCCCTGGTTCCGCCGATGACGACATTCGTGCCGAGCACCCCGGAGGGGCATGTGATCGATCGCTTCCTCGCGCTTCACTCGGCTCTGAAAGAATCAGGCTTCAATCCGGTTCTGGTCTGCCACTGGGACGTGGAGTACAAGGCGTTCCGCGAGCTTGTCCCGAAGGAGGAAATCTTCTACACGAACGACTACCATGCCCTGCTGAAGTACTACGCCACCTGCGAAGGGATCGTCAGCGCCCGGCTCCACGGGACGCTTCCGGCCTGGGGGATCGGTGCGGTGCGGCGTGCGGTCAACATCAGCATCGACTCGCGGGGGAACGCGGCCGAGTTGCTTGATATCCCGAACATCGGCTATAACGACGCCACGCCGGAGCGGGTGATGGAGGCTTTCGGTACAACGATTGATGAGGGGGATCGTTCACGCCGTCTGAACGAAACGATCAGTGCCTATACGAGGATTATCCGGGATGCATTGACGAGGGGGGAGTGGTTCAAGTAGTTGTTTGGTTGAATGGTTGAGTTGTTCAATGGTTAGTTGATGGTGTTCAGTACTGTGTCCGTACGTCATAACCATTCAACGTAGTTGTTTGGTTGAATGGTTGAGTTGTTCGGTAGTTCAATAGTTGAGGCAGGATGACGAAAGGTTCGTGCCGGCACTTCCTAATCGTTCAACAACTGAATGTATTGTTCCGGTTGAATCGTTCAATAGTTGATGGTGTTCAGCACCGTGCCCGTACGTCATAACGATTCAACAATTGAACCATCAACCAATCAACCACTACCGAATGATCGCCAACCGCGTACTGACCCGGTACTCTCCCGTCTGAAGCGTGCAGATGTATCCCCCCGGTCGATAGTCCGACGCATCGAACCGGATGTGGTGGCTCCCCGCTTCCAGCTCACGCTCGACAAGTGTGGCCACCTCCCGTCCTCCCGTGTCCGTAAGGCGGAGCCGGACGTAGGTGCGTGTCGGAATGGTCAAGGTCAGTTCCGTCCTTCCCGATGTCGGGTTCGGTCGGCAGGTTCCGAGTTTTACCCCGGCCGTTTTTGCCCGTTCGTCTTCACTGATCCCGGAGGTGGAGAAGAGAGGAAGTCTCTCGAACGAACCGCCGAGCACCGTCGCCGTATCGGTTGCGGAGATGCCCATCCAGTCGGCCAGAACCGTCGCATAGATGCGGCGGAAGTCGACCGTATGCTTCAGGTCGCCCCGGTTGTCCAGATTGACCAGATCGGGATGTCCCCCTAAAACCTGTCCTCCGACAACAGGCTCGCCGAAGACGAACTGCGGCGCGGCCGCTCCGTGGTCGGTCCCGTTCGATCCGTTTTCATTCAGCCTTCTGCCGAACTCCGAGTAGGACATACAGACGACCCGCCGGCCGTTCCCGGCCAGATTCATATCGTTCAGGAAATTCGAGACGGCACCGGAAAAGTAGGAGAGGAGGGTTGCGTGTGCGCCAATCTGCTGCGAGTGGGTGTCGAATCCGCCGAGCGAGACGATGTAGACGCTGGTCGGCAGCCCGCCGTTGATAAGCCGGGCGACGATCTGCATCTGAAGCGAGAGGGAATCCGCACCATACGTTCCGTGATTCTCTCCGTTGAGCATGGCGTTGTTGATCTCCTTCGAGAAGGTGTCCGATTGCAGGATGATGCTCCGGATATATTCAAGTTCCGGTCCGGCAAGCGTGTCCGGTACCGGCGTCGGCTCCACTTCCAGTCCGTTAGCCAGACGGAAGAACCGTTCCGGATTTTCGAGTGCGATTCCCATATTTCCCTTCTCGCTGAGCAGTGCCAGCGAAGTACTTGAGGAGATCTGAAGGGCGAACGGAGCGGTCGGCAGCGTTGCGGGATATTCCGGGTGAACCGCTTGCAGGTATCGTCCCAGCCAGCCGGTGAAGAGAATTTCCTCAGCCTCCGAGGCGGTGTGCCAGATATCGGTCGAACGGAAGTGCGACCGGTTCTGTTCCGGATAGCCGACATTGTTGATGATCGCGCAGTTGCCGTCATCAAACAGTCCGGAGATTCCCGACATGGCGTTGTGCAGTCCGAGTCCGTCACCCAAAGGAAGGACCGTGTTCTCCCGGATGTTCAGAGCCGGGCGGGCGTTATAGTAGTTCGGATCCTGATAGGGGACAACGGTGTTCAGTCCGTCGTTCCCGCCGTTCAGGTTGATAAGCACCAGTATCCGGTCCTCGGCTCCGCCGGGGCGACCGAAGAAGTGATGGGTGAGGGGACGGGCCGTCAGGCCGCTTGATGCCAGGGGAATCAGCGCGCCTGCCTGTACGGATCGCTTCAGGAAATCTCTTCGTTTCATATTACTTGCTCCTGCCGGAGAATTCGTGTCACATCAGTTGGTATTCGGCCAGACGGGTGATCTCGACCAGTGTGGAACGGACTCGCTGCCTTGCCGAAGGATGGTCCGGATCCCACTCATAGTCCGGAGCACCGCCGAGAAGCGTGTTGAGCAATCGCTCCTTCATCCCGTCGCCGACCGGAAGGGGAAGAAGCAAAACGAGCATACGGTCCAGCACGGCGTGGACATCGTCACGTTCAGGAATTCCGTTCAGAAAGGCGAGCGGATCAAACCCGTAATCGCGCGCACCGGCAATCGGGGCGATCCACGATTCGGCGTAACGGATGCGTTGCGGCACGGTCACGCTGCTGATCCAGGCTCGCCCTCCGGGCCATCCTTTCACGTTCGGCGGGGAGAGGAGCATCATCGCAAGGCCGCTCATCGCCGTCACCGGGTCGTGCGTCTCCGGTCTGTTCGCATTCACTCCGGCAGCCGAAAGATCAGGACGGAGTCCGAGTTCGTTGACGGCTCCGGCGACATAATCGGCCGGACTCTTGATCAGGGCGCCGCGGACATCTTCGCTGAAGAAGTGTTTGCTTCTCAGCAGTTGCCGGAGGACCGGGCCGACTTCCCAGTCGTTTGCAACCAGCGTGTCGGCCATGCCTGCGACGATCTCCATGTTCGGCACATCGTAGACAAACCAGCGATAGAGTTTCCGGCAGAGGAAGATGGCGGCTCTCTTTCTGTTGTAATCCTGATCGGTCTGATCGAAGATCAATTCGATCACGTCCCGTTCGCCGACGCTTCCCAGGCCGAAGTTGGCCTTCTCGCCGAAGATCGTCTTCTGTCCGCTGTCGAAGCGGGTGGAGCGGAATGTCCCCTGCAGTCCGTCGACGATCCATCCGGTCAATGCCCGCGACAGCTCCACGATATCGAACTCCGTGTAGCGGGGCGTGCCGTTCTCGTAGGTCCCCTCACCGATGCAGAAGAGTTCAAGTATCTCGCGGGGATAGTTCTCGTTCGGATTTCCCGCCACGCTCAGCCCCAGATCCAGATACCGGAGCATGCAGGGGTCGATCGTCACCTTGCCGGTCAGTTCCCTGAACGAACCGAAAGCGTATTCCCGGAAGAGCCTGTTCTGGATATAGAAGTACTGGGCGACGTAGACTACGTAAAGCTCGCTGGTGAAGTGATTGTGCCAGAAGAGGGTCATCTTCTCCCGCAGTCCGTGTTCCGGCTGCTCCATCAGATCGAACCACCACTCTTGAAGCTCTCGTGCCCGGATGAGGTATTGCTGCAGTTCGGGATTCCCCATTTCGGGGAACGGTTGTTGTCCTGTCCAGTCCCCCGGCGGCTCCGGTGGTGCCGGCTGCGTGAGCATGGCATCGATGAGGGTTGCCGGATCCGACTGCAACGCCCCGTCAAGGGCTGCCGGTGAGACGCCGAAGCCGGAGCGCCGCAGCAGATGAGCCGCTTTTTCGGCATCCCATCGGTCGTCTCCCGTCGGACTCCAGGGAGTCAGGTCGGCATCGGGTCCGGCCGAAGGAGAAAAACCGGAGAGCGTTACATCCTCTCGTCTGTCTCGTCTGACCCCGGCTTCTGTCCGGGTTTCGGTGCGGAGTGTCGGTTGGTCCATGAAGTCTCTCCTGATGCGGCCTGCGGTGGTTTTCCGGTCGGCCGGTTCTGTCGGTTTCTGTGTGGGGGAGGGGACGTTTCACAACGTTTCAATATACGATTTCGGGCTGTAAAAGCCAGTCCGTTTTGCCGACGCAACCGTATCACGCGGCGTAACGGCATCGGGATGATGATTGATGGTCGGCCCATGGCTCTCTGCGGTTTCAATAGTGGATCAGTTCAACCGTTGACCTACCGCCGGTTGCGGGAGCGTGTGAAAAAAGGGACGGATTTCTGACTTGTTCCTTCCCCCCGATGTACGCTTTTTCGCAACAGTCGGGGGAATGAGTCTCGGGTTGCTTCGTATCTTTGAGACTTTGTTGCCGACGAAGAGCCAACAGAAATCAGACGCAAGGGAAACTATTGTGAACTGGCAAAACGAACAGGATCCGGGAGATCGACGGCTACAGGAAGAACTGCTTCGGGGAGGAGAACTTCCGAAGCACATCGCCATCATTATGGACGGCAACGGCAGGTGGGCGAAGGAGAAACGGATGCCCCGTATCCAGGGACACCGTTCGGGTGTAGGTTCGGTTCGCGACATCGTCAAGGCCTGCTACGACAAGGCGCTCGGCATCCTCTCGCGCGAGAAGAAGCTTCTCGAGCGCTGGGCGCAGAAGCTGCTGGAAAAGGAGACGCTGGTCGAAACCGAGCTCGACGAGCTGCGGGCTTCGCTCAGGGCTTCAGT
>CAMLOB010000336.1 GCA_946481475.1 uncultured Chlorobiota bacterium
TGTCCCTTCTGTCGGGACATCACCCTGACCAGGAACCGGATTTCCAGGATCAGGTAGGCGAAATAGAATCCCATCAGGAAGAAGGTCAGCGTCTGATCGTCGAAACCCTCGGACAACAGAAACGCGAAGATCATAAGGGTAAGCATCACCCGCACCCCCATTCCGCCGAAGAAGGCGGCCATGAAGACGAAATTTTCCTTGTCGAGCGTCCACTCGATAATCGCCATACCGATCACGGTATTGACCAGGGCAATGGTCCAGGCCGCATAAATTGCACCGCGGGTCTCCGGAAACCACGCAATCAACGGATAGGCGAGAACGGCCGCAAAGACGAGCGTCAATATCAGAACAGGCTTCAGAAATCGCAGTCTCATGCGGCACGTGTTAATCTTCTGATCGTTTAGCCGACTCGTCCGACCGATTCGGACGCCCCTTCGATTTCGAGCCCCCTCCGGACCTGCCGACGCTCAGTGCGGTCCTGATAAAGCTGATCATCCCCCCCGTCGCACCGAACACAAGCCCCGCCAGCAACAGCCAGGGCGCCGTGTCGAATTTCTTATCAAGCCACCACCCGAGGGCCGCAAAGGCCAGAATCGTCACCGTCAACTGAATTCCGATACCGAGCAGCGACCCCACCTCACCGACATTCCGACCGACACCTTTTGGCTTCATCAAAGGACCTCACATTCTGATCAATCGTCAAACCGTAGCCCTTCTTCATTATGGAAGCCGCAAAATTACGGAAGGCTGCCTCGACGTTGAACCCTTTTCTCCAAACACTTTGTATCCTGGGAGTTTATAGAGTTCCTGGAGTTCGTAGAGTGTGTGAGGGGTAGTCGACGGGTTCATCCCGGCGGCAAGGCGGAGTCAGGGTGGAGAGCGGGCAGGATAGTTGGGGAGTCGGGAATCAAGAGCCGGGAGGGGCAAAACCCCGGTAGCCGACGGGTTTATCCCGGCAAAGCCCCGGACATTTCACCCCCACCATCCCACCATCAACTACTCAACCATCTAACCATTCAACCATTCGACCACTGAACCAGATAACCCTGCCTCAACTATTCAACCATTCCCTGAAATCGTTACGGAGGGCAATGTTTCCTCTTCTTTACGTGGAATCCCTTTGGGTGAAGCCTTTACAGCCCGAACTTTGCGGTGTTGTTCATGCGGTCGAATGTTCCTATAATGCTTTTAATGCTTCTATAATGTATCCGAATACCGGCAATCTAACCTATCCGACAGTCTCACAGACTCCGCTTACCATGGCATTTTCCGTCCTTGTTGTAGATGATGAAGAGGATATTATCCGCCTGCTCCGCTACAACCTTGAAAAAGAGGGCTATTCGGTCGACACGGCCACAAACGGCATCGATGCCCTGAAGAAGGCCGAGATCAACACGTACGACCTGATTGTTCTCGACATCATGATGCCCGGCATGGACGGATACGACGTCTGCCGCAAACTCCGCATCCACCCGATCCACTCCCAGACGCCGATCATCTTCCTGACCGCCCGCGTCGGTGAGCTTGACGAGATTCTGGGGCTGGAACTGGGGGCCGACGACTACATCCAGAAGCCGATCTCCCCTCGCGTTCTGCTGGCCCGGATCAAACGGATTCTCCGGCGGAAGGATGAACTCGTCAAGACCGAAACCGTAGTGGCCCCGGAAATTCTCCGGATCGAAGGTCTGATCATCAACCGCCAGAACTACACCGTGCGGATCGATAATGTCGAGAAGTTCTTCCCGAAAAAGGAATTCGAGCTTCTGGCCTTCCTCGCCTCGAACCCCGGACGTGCCTTCTCGCGCGATGAACTCCTCTCTCGTATCTGGGGAGAAAGCGTCCAGGTGGTAGAGCGAACGGTCGACGTCCACGTCTCGAAGATCAGGGACAAGCTCGGCTCCCTCAGCGATCACATCGAGACGGTCAAAGGGGTCGGATACCGGTTCAGAGCGTAGCCGCGGCAAAAACAACCATCCGCTCAGGAAAGAAAATCCGCATCGTGACCGGAAAGGTCACGATGAGCGGTTTTACTACTTCCTGACACCGACGTTTCCCGTTGCCCATTCAACGACACTTGCGTAACATGTCTGAAAAATCCCTCGGAGAAACCCTCACCCTGCAGAGTGCGGGTCTCACGGTCAATCAGGAGTCGACCCGACTCCGGAAACAACAGACAGATATGAAGCGCTCTCTCCGTCAATGGAGGCGGCAAACGGGAATGATTCTCACGGTCGGGGGTATCGCGCTGGCGGTCCTGACGATCACTCTGCTGATCACAACCGGCATATCGGTCATATTTTCTTCGGTCTGGTTCTGGGCGGCCCTGATCCTGACCGCTCTTCTGTTCTACCTGCACCTCACAATTCGCAGACTGACCGACGAACTGCAGAGCGATATCGACACGCTCACCACGCGCGCGATGTCGATTGCCGGGGGAGGAAACGTCGACGAGCTCTCGGGGGGCAGCCTGACGTTCATCGATCTTCAACGCCTTTCGGAGACCATCACCGGCATCGCCGAAAAGGCGAAACGGGACATCACCGAGCTGAAGCGCCTGGAACAGGTCCGCAGCGAATTTCTCGGCAACGTCTCGCACGAACTCCGGACGCCGATTTTCTCCATTCAGGGTTATCTGGAGACCTTGATCGACGGAGCGATCGACGATCCTTCGGTCCGGGACGAGTTCCTGGAGAAAGCCCACAACAACATGCTTCGTCTCCACGCGCTGCTGAACGATCTGATCGAAATATCGCGGATCGAATCGGGAGCGATGAAGATGAGCTTCCGCTACTTCGACCTGTTGGCCCTTGCCGAAGGAGTGATTGCCGGAATGGAATCGCCGGCCGCTCTGGCCGAGGTCACGATGGACCTGAAGGCTGAGGGGATCGATGGTGAAGGGAAGATCATGGCCCTCGGCGACAGGAAACGGATCGAACAGGCGCTGGTAAATCTGCTGAGCAACGGGGTGAAATACAACCGGGCCGGAGGAAAGGTAACGATTACTCTGGCGGCCACCGATTCCGAAATCCGGATCACCGTCAGCGACACCGGCGTCGGCATCCCGCCGGAACAGATCTCCCGCATTTTCGAACGCTTCTACCGGGTGGACAAAGGGCGTTCGCGGGATGTCGGGGGGACCGGTCTGGGACTGGCCATCGTCAAACATATCGTCGAGGCCCACGGATCGCAGATCACCGTCCACTCGACGCTTGACGAAGGGACATCCTTCAGCTTCACCCTCCCCCGGGACGAATAGGTGACGGTTTCACACCCTTCGTAACTGTTGCTATTCCCTCCGACCGCTTTATATTTGCCGGTCTGTAAACGATTCAAACAGTATTCACCAACGGAACGAAGACCTATGGCCTTCATGGAGAAACTCCGGCATAACGTGTTCGGAGTATTCGGAACTATTCTCTTGTTTATCGTACTCATCGTCATGGTGTGGGGCGACGCCTCGCAGGGAGGAGGGGGCGGATACGTCAGTGAGAACTATGCGGGTTCGATAAACGGAGAGGACATCTCGTATGCGGAATTGTCCGAACTGACAGAGGTGCTGACGCAGTACGAGCAGGACGTTCTCGGACGAACTGACGTTGATCGCGATCAGATTCAGGAACAGGCGTGGAACTTCCTTGAGTACGAGCAGTTGTTCATACAGGCGGCCGAAGAGCACGGCATCACGGTCACCGATCAGCAGCTGCGGGATCACATGTATCTCTTTCCGGGACAGCGTCTGCAGGCGATTCTGCGGGACAGCACCGGAGAGTTCAACAAGGGGATCTACGATCAGTTCCTCTCCGACCCGCAGGGCATTCTCAGTGCCAGCGGAGTTCCGCCGGAGCGTATAGGCTTCTTCATCTCCCTTCTGAAACTGGCCGAGCGTGAGGCCCGCATGCAGATCCTGCAGACACAGCTCTCGGATCTGGTCGGTGCCCTCTATCCTCCCTCCCCTCTTCTGTTGCGTGAACAGTACGATCTGCAGAACACAAAGGCATCCGGAAGCTTTATCCTGCTGGGTACCAATCTGATCTCCGATGCGGAAGTACAGGTTTCCGACGAGGAGGCCAAAGCCTACTACGACAGCCATACCTCCCTCTACAAACGTGAGGCCTCCCGTTCGCTCCGCTATATCATGCTCCGTCTCGGTCCTTCAGAGAAGGACAGTACCAAGGTCCAGTCCAGATTCGGGAAGTACATGCGGGCGATGGAAGGGGCGGTAACGCCCGGACAGCAGGACTCGGTCTTCAACGAGCTGGCGAATTCGTCCGACTTCTCGACGCAGAAGTTCACCGGCGTCGGGTTTATCCACGAGCGTGAGCTTCCGCTGGAGATCAGGGACACCATCATGAACCTGACGGCTCCGGCAGTGATCGGTCCGGTCAGAATCGAAGGGAAGACCTACTACGTGAACCTGATGGAGACCACCGACACCGAGGCGGCAAACACCGTCAAGGCGCAGCATATCCTGCTGCGGATGGACCCGAACGCCGACAGCCTGACGCAGGACAGCATCAAGGCGCTGGCCGAGGATCTGGTCTCCCGCGCAAAGGGTGGAGCCGACTTCGCTGCACTTGCAAAGGAATACAGCGCCGACTCGGTTTCGGCCGTTGAGGGTGGCGACGTCGGTTGGATCACCGACACGACCCAGTTCGTGCCGGAGTTCAAGGAGGCCGCTCTCGGAGCCTCGGCCGGCGACATTGTCGGTCCGGTGCAGACGATGTACGGCTACCACATCATCAAGATTACCGAGCAGAACCGCAAGGGCTACAAGCTCCGCGCATTCAATTTCGATGTGGAGGTCTCCAGCGCAACGCGGAACAAACTGGCCCGTGAGGCCGCCGACATCAAGGAACGGCTTGAAAACGGCGAGAACTTCGACTCGATTGCGGCAAGCATCGGAACGCGGGTGATCGACAATCCGCCGATCACCAACCCGAACAACCCGGTGGCCGGATCGTGGAAGCTGGCTTCCTTTGCCTTCAACGCAGAACAGAACAATGTCAGCGAAGTCATCAGAACGAAGGATGACGCGGTGATCGTGGCACAGCTTGCGAAGATCACTCCGGCCGGATCGGCTCCGTTCGATGAAGTGAAAGAGGAGATCGTCGCACTGCTGAAGAACCGGAAGAAGGTGGAGATGCTGAAAGGGAAAGCCGAAGAGTTGCGTGCCACCCTCTCCCCCGGCGATCCGCTGACCAAGGCTCAGTCGGTTGACTCGACGATCACGATCCGCGACTTTGCCGGGACGGCACCGACCGGCTCCTTCCCGGACGTCGGCCAGGAGTTCCCGCTGTCGGCGGCGGTCTTCAGCATGAAGCC
>CAMLOB010000337.1 GCA_946481475.1 uncultured Chlorobiota bacterium
CTGACGGCTGAGGCCGTTGCCGTCGATCATGATGATCCGATCCGGTTCATCGGTCCAGTTCCAGGGAGAGCCGTCGCGACCGAACCAGAGTTTGAGTTTCGATCCGTCGGCGTAGCGGGCCGTCAGCGCAAGATCAAGAAGGGAATCGCCGTCGAAGTCGGCGGTATAGATCTTGTAATCATCTTCTTTGGTGTTAGCCTGTTGATCGACGATAACGTGCGTCGGTTGATCGACCTGAAAGCTCTCTCCTCCTCTGTAGAACCAGACCTCCCCCACCTGACTCCGGACTCGATTCCGAACTGTCACCGCAATCGGAACGATCAATTCATCTCCCGCTTCTCCATCCATGTTCATCGCAAACATGTCATTCGGGTAGATCCTCCACGTCGTATCGACCGTCGCTCCCGGGTCCCACGTATACTCAGGTATCTTACTGATGGTCTCCTCCACAACCGGATACAAGTACAGAATAAAGCAGACATCCGTGCTATTGTTCGGATCGTGGCGGCGATAACTCTGAAAGCCGATGTGGTGGCGACCCGTTCCAAGAAAATCTCCGACGACCGGATGACGCAACTCACCCGAGGAGCGTTCCTCTTCCCAAATCCAGTCCGGTATTGTGTCCGGAACCGGAGAGCCTCCGAAGAAGACATACCAGAATCCGGTGTGTGTGCTGCGGTAGGCAAAATCTTCCAGTGTGTCGCCGTTAATTCGTCCGACACTTCCGATACCGGAACCGACCTGATCACCGGAGTTCACTCCGGTCACCTTCCAGATCGAACGAAGTGTCCAGGCGTTCGGGTTCGCCTCTATCGTCTCAACGACCTGCCCATGCAACGAAGAACTCAACAACGGCAGCCAGACCAACAAGGCTGCAAGGCGAGATAGAAAGGATATGAGAGTCATAGGTCATCTCCAGAATGCGATGAATGCCCGATAATAAACATTGACAGGGGAGCAACCAATACGAAAACCATGCGCTGCGGAAATTTTGTCCTTCGCTTCAGACTCCTTTGTTCTGTTCGAGGCCGATAGTGTCACTTCTTCCCGCCATCCCGGTGCGGACTACTCCGTCTTGATGAACCGCGTCGAGGCGATCATCCGCTCCTCCTTGTCAAAGACCATCAGCAGGTACATCCCGGAAGGAAAATCCCCGCATCGCCAGATAGCCGCCCCGACTCCCGGCTCCACCGATCCCTCGGCAACCAACCGCCCGAGTTCATCATGCACTGCAAATCGATGAGGCATCCGACGCAGATCACCTCGCCATGCGATATGTAGATCTTCCTTAACCGGATTCGGCCAGATGTGCAGCGCAGCTTCATGCTCCTCTGTCTCAACCGCCCGAACACTTAATGTCGTGTCATCATTCGGTATCTCCGGACCCCCCGCAATCACCATCGCAATCCCGTGATCGAAACCGTACCAGCGATCATTGCCGGTCAAGAAATCATCCCACCCGTCTCCATTACAGTCCGGCAGCGGAGCGATATGATCAAATACCTTCCCCGGCGTCACCCCATCATCTGCCGGACGGTACCGCGCATCATACGTCCCGTTCGGACCCTTCTTCCCCCCACTCAACAACAACATCTCCGAATCATCGAACTGACCGAACCCCGGGTAGATCACCGCTAACATCTCAAACCGATGCGTCGTGTCGTTCAGGAAACCGACCCGATGACCATACACCCGATACTTCGATGTGTTGATCTTCAGGACCACATCGGCATCATCAAAGCCATAACTCCGGGTGCGAACATCTTTGCCGCTGCCGCTGAGGTAGATGTAGATTCCCGGCTCCTGTTCTCCTCCGGCATAGACCGTTGCGGCCATGTCAAGTCCCGGATGTCCGTCGAGTTGAGCGAACGTGATTTGTCGGTTCAGGCCGGAACTGTCGAGGTTGACAACACGGTCGGGCTGGTTGGTCCAGTTCCATGGAGAGCCGTCGCGCCCGAACCAGAGTTTGAGTTTATCGGGAGCATATCCGGCGGTCAGGGCCATGTCGACGAACCGGTCGCCGTCGAGGTCGCCGGTGAAGAGGCGGTAGTCGTTTTCGAGGAGGTTGGTTTCCTGATCGACGATGACGTGTGTGGGATGATCGACCTGAAAGCTCTCTCCTCCTCTGTAAAACCAGATCTCCCCCACCTGACTGCGGACTCGATCTCGAAGCGTCACGCCGCTGACCATCACCAGTTCATCTCCTACCTCCTGATCCATATTGATTCCAATGAAATCATTCGGATAGATGAACCATGCCGAATCCATTGTTGCACCCGGATCCCAGACCAGAGAAGGTTGAGCCTCAAGGCTATCGTCAACAACATCAAAAATGTATAGCTGAAAATAGACGTCCGTACTTACTCCTGAATCCACCCAGCGATAGCTAAGAAATCCTTGCAAAGAATCGCCACTGCGAAAATGGGCCGGTATTGGATGTGAAATTCCTCCCGCCCCACGGGTGAATGTCCAAGTCGGAGTGGTCGAAGGGGCATCCTCGGCTCCGTAGTATAGGTCCCAGGATCCTGTTGAAGAAGAGTACGTGGCGAAATCACCGAGCCCGTCGTTGTTGATGTCCGAGACAGGACCAATGCCGGCACCGACGGCATCTCCGGAATTCACCCCGGTCACCTTCCAGATCGAGCGCAGCGTCCAGGCGTTCGGATTCGCTTCTATCGTCTCAACGACCTGCGCATGTCCCAACACACCGGCATACACCAGCGTGAGCAGTACTGCAACTGCACTATAGATCTTCTTTCCGTTCATCGATTCACCTTCGTAATCGTTGTAGAGGCAATGACTCCTTCGTTTCCGTCAAACATACTCAGCAGATACGTTCCCGGGAGGATGTTCCCGCATCGCCAGATAGCCGCGCCGACTCCCGGCTCAACCGACCCCTCGGCAACCAACCGACCGAGTTCGTCATACACCGCAAAGCGATGAGGCATCCTCCTGAGATCACCCCGCCACGCAATGTTCAACTCCTCCACAACCGGGTTCGGCCAGATGTGCAGTGCTGCGTTATGCTCTTCAGTGCCGATTGCCCGAACGCTCAGTGTCGTGTCATCATTCGGTATCTCCGGACCCCCTCCTATCACCAGCGCGATGCCGTGGACAAAGCCGAACCACCGATCATCACTCATCAGAAAATCATCCCATCCGTTTCCATCGACATCCGATACAGGCTCAACAAACTTCAACACCCCACCCGAGGTCACCCCATCGCTGCTCGGAGAGTAGTACGCATCCCAAGTGTTGTTCGGACCTAACTTCCCGCCCGAGAACAGCACGATCATCGGTTCGTTCGCATGATAGATGCTCGGTCCGGTCAACGACAACATCTCATATCGCTGTGAACTGTCACCGACATAACCGACACGGGTTCGCGTGCGAAGCAGTGTGGTCGTCAAGACTTTCTCTGCGTCCTCCCGTGCAAAACTTCGTGTTCGGAAGTCCTTGCCCGAACGTGAGAGATAGAGATGGATATGACGCAGATCACCATCGTAGACCGTTCCGGCCAGATCGACCGTCCCGTCTCCGTCATAGTCACCAATGGTCAGTTCATGATTCAGTCCGGTCGGACCGAGAAGGAGGACACGATCAGGCTGGTTGGTCCAGTTCCAAGGGGAGCCATCGCGACCGAACCAGAACTTGAGTTTATAGTTACCATCGCGATACTGAGTGCCGAGGGCCACGTCGAGATATTGGTCTCCATCGAAATCCTGAGTATAGAGGTAGTACTGATTTTCAGTAAAGTTTTCTTCCTGATCGACGATGACGTGTGTGGGCTGATCGACCTGAAAGCTCTCCCCTCCTTGGTAAAACCAGATCTCTCCCACCTGACTGCGGACATTTTCACGAAGCGTCATTCCCGTCGACAGAACCAACTCATCCCCCTCCTCTCCGTCCAGATCAACTGCCCGAATATCCGTCGGTGCAATCAACACTGGAGGCTCCATTGTCTCCAACGCATTGAGAATCTTCCCCGGTGACTCTTCAACACTTCCAGACGCTATCCGGTAGAAATACAACAGGTAGCGATCCGGGTCATCCTGAAACCGGTAGTGACCTGAAACGAAATACCGACTCTCATTCCCCTCGAAGTTGCCGATGACAGGATACGACGGCAATGGTGCCGAGATCACCGCCTCCCAGAACGGAACGGTATCCGGCCTCGGTGCATTTCCGCGGTATGCTCTCCAGGTCGATTCCTTGCCGAAGTGAACGATGAAATCCATGTACGGATCCTCGTCGATGTATACGAACTGGCCGACAGCCGAGCCGACGCGATCTCCGGAGTTCACTCCGGTCACCTTCCAGATCGAACGCAGCGTCCAGGCGTTCGGATTCGCTTCGATCTTCTCAACGACCTGTCCATGCAACGAAGAACTCAACAACGGCAACCAGACCACAAGGGAAACGAGTGCAAGGCGGGACAGGAAGGATATGAGAGGCATATGTCATCTCCATAATCTGATGAATGACCGATATTAGCCATAGGCAACAGAAGTACCAATGCCAAAATCTCCTACGGCAAAAAAAATGCTCCGCTCATGCTTCGTTTCAGTTCACTTGGTTATCCTCGCTATCGATAATGCCGTTCTGCCGTGAGACATCCGTTGCCCGGCTCCCGGTCCGGACCACCGGGGGTCAGGCATTTCTTCTGTGATCCGCCTTCGGGTTCCTTCACTCATCCGCTCGCAAACTTCCCTGATTTCTCATCCCCTCCCCGCACGTATATTGCGCCCGACATTCCCAATCGGTTCCGGAGAAGAAAATGGCACAACACAACGAGCATATCGTCCGATCCTACATGGAGAAAGTCCTGGCGTTGCGGCGTGAGCGGGAGCAGGAGGAATTGCGGGAGGAAGAGCTTGAAGAGATCGCTCTGCAGGCCGGTCTCTCCCGCGAGGATCTGGAGTATGCCCGCAAAAGCTTTCAGGATCACATCAATCGCGGACGGGGTTTTGCGCAGTACGGCAACTGGGAGCGGGCCTCGCTTGAACTGGAACATGCCGTCGCCCTCTCGCCGAACGATCCGCAGGCTCTCACCGCTCTGGCCGCAGCCCTCTGGAACCGGGGAGTGGAGAACGACCGAAGCGAGGATAAATACCGGGCCATGCAGTACGCCGAGCGGGCACTGCAACTCGATTCAAGCGGGACCGAGGCGGTCCGGCTGATCACGCACATGACCGAGTCGCCGAATCAATTCTTCGGCCAGGTGACGCCCTCACGACCGACCACCGGAAGCGGAGGGAAGGGGAACGCCGCGGAAGGACGTCCGGCAGGGAGAAGAGCACCGCTGATCGTTGCCGCTC
>CAMLOB010000338.1 GCA_946481475.1 uncultured Chlorobiota bacterium
TGCCACGATCCATCCAAGCTTTTCAACAGTTGATACCTGTATTCTTTAGAACCAGAAGCACATAGTGGGCCTTTAGGAGTAGCATCAGAGAGCAAATATGTTCCCTCACTCAACTGATCAACGGCAACAAAGAACTGGCTATTATCAATCCATACCGGCTCCTCCAATACAACAACAACTTCTTCTATCCCAGGCCGTGCCTTTTTTATTGTCAGCGGCTTGCACAGATCAGCTTCAAACGGGGGAACGGGAAGGCCTCCTTCATACCCGAAGAGACGCAATCGTGCTGTTCCATTGGCATGATCACCTCCCAACATTAATCGAACTTCTGTTACATAACCGGGTTGGGCAAGATTAAACCTTGCTACTTGCAAGGCAAGATCGGAGTTTCGGTAATAGACAAGACGACTGCCTTGACTGAGAGAAGAGAGTGTATCAATTGTCTGTGCAACTCCACGGGTGCTGTAAAGGCAGGTAAGCACACAGGACAATGCTACTATGGGAATAGCATGCAGGATATTCATAATGTACGGGTATTAGGTGTCTATGGCGATTTACTGTTATTAGATGGATGGTCTAATAACCTGAAACAAAGGTAAGGAATCGGCGAACTTGTGTCAAGCTTGTTACAAAAAAAACTTTGACTTCAAGTTATTGATTGTGCAGCAGATCCGGCATCATTACACGCAGTCGCCTTTCAAGAAAGGCCAGCACGTATGGCCGGACCCTGTATGCCGGTACTCGACACACCTGATATTTATCATCATTATGTTGCGGCAATCCCCTCCCCCGGCCAGACCCGCGCCTCGGCAACGCAGCGGCAGTTTTCGCAACGCAGCCGACGATCCTCTGCTGAACGAGTCGGTCGCCCCGGCCAGACCGGAACGCCGTTCAGCAACCCTTCGCCGTTCAGGCGTAGTTGAGCGGCGGCCGATTCGCCCAGAGCGGCAATGAACTCCGGATGGTTGTTCAGTCCCGATGTCACCTCGTAATGTTCGATACCGAAATGCTTCGCCTCTTCGCGCACCTCGACGTCAAGCTCGAACGCCGTCTCGATGTGATCGGTGACGAAGGCGATCGGCACCACCAGAACAGCTTTGTGCCCGGCTTCGCCGAGTTCCTTCAGCTTATCAGGTGTGCTCGGCGTCAGCCACTCGGCCGGACCTACCTTGCTCTGGAAGGCAACCTCGAACGGTCGATCATTCCCCCGCTGCCGCATCAACGCCTCGACGGTGGAGTGAACCAGACAGCAGTAGGGATCGCCCCGCTCGGTCATCTCTTTCAGCGGCGTACCGTGCGCACTGAAGAGGATACGGACACCGGCTCGCACCTCTTCAGGAAATTTTGCCAGACCCTCATCTATCCGCCCGCTTATCGCGCGAAGGTAGCGGGGGTGGACGGCATATTCCTGCACATAGGTGCTCGGCCAGACCGGAATTTCTCCGGCCTCTTCCAATGCTTTCCAGTAGACAAGAGAGGCACCGGTCGTGGTCTTCGAATAGTGGGGATAGAGGGGAAGAAAGATGAGCTTGTCCACTCCCTCACGCTTCATGGCTTCGGCAGCCTCCTCGCTGAAGGGATGCCAGTAGCGCATGGCGATAAAGGTTTTGAAGGTAACACCGTTCGGTTCCCCGAAACGTTCGTTCAGATACCGTTCCAGCGCTTCTCCCTGAGTTTCGGTCAACGGGTTGATCGGCGACCCTCCGTTCGGATCGATCTGTGCGTAGTCCCCGGCCACCTTCTTTGCTCGAAGCGTAGAGATCAGTCGGCAGAGGAGATGACGCGTGATGCCCTTCAACGGAATATCAATAATTGCGGGATCCATGAAGAGATTGTAGAGAAAGGGCTGCACGTCTTCCCCTCTGCGGGGTCCCCCCAGGTTCAGCAACACAATGCCGACGGTATCTCCCGGCTCGATGTCGAGTCCCTCTCCACTGAAATACGATCCGTCCACAATCCGGGGATCGAACCTGTAGAGTCGCGAAAATCTGATTGGCGTCATAATCCTGATAGTTCAAAACGTCTGCGGGGAAGATACGCCCCGGCCCTTTCTTATCGATCATCATTCATGAAAAGAAACCCCGCAGGCGTACTGCCGGCGGGGCCTTCCTTTCTCACTGCTTCTTGTATTCCACAGGGCGGATCTTGTGCGGATGCTTCGATCCGCATCGAAGACCCGGTGCCCGACCGGATCGTTACGCCGGCATCTTTCGGAAATACTTCAGCCGGGGCTTCGGCGCCTCTTCCGGCATCCGACACTCAGAAACCGGCGATAACGGAATTTTCTTTCCGGCATATCGGCACGGCTCGGGAAACACTTGATCGGTGCCTGTCCGGGTTGTATCATGGAGGTTGTGTCCGGAGTTCCCGGTGGCTCATCCGGAATGGCCGACGACGATTCACGTGAAATCGTACACGGATCAGGACGGATCGACACGGGTTCTCTCCGGATTCTGAAGTTCATGAATTTGCGTTCGTTCCACCACACATTATAGTCACTTATGCCTGCATCCGTTTTTCGACATCTTGTCCAGCCCGATCCGCAGCTTTTCTTCTTCCGGGACGATCCGGAAGATCCGCGTATGGGAGAGATTGCACATCGGGATCCGGAGCAATACCCCGGCAATGCAGGCGTGGTCCTGATCGGCGTGCCTCAGGATATCGGCGTGCGCAGAAACGGCGGGAGGCCGGGGGCGGAGAAGGGACCGGAGGCGATCCGGCGATTTCTTTACCGACTGACCCCCTATGATCTTGAAACGCGTTCTTCCGTTCCACCGGGATTTTTCTTCGACGCCGGGGACGTTCATACGGGCGGGAGTCTGGAGGACATTCATCAACGGTTGGAAGAAGTGGTCGGCGAAGTCTGCACAGCCGGTCTTGTCCCGCTGGTCATCGGCGGAGGGCACGACATCACCTACCCTGCCCTTTCCGGAGCGGCCGCCTGTTATGGTACGCTCGGCGCATTCAACTTCGATCCCCACCTGGATGTGCGTCCTCCCGAGCCGGAACGGAACTCCGGGACATCGTTCAGAATGCTGATTGACGAGGGGAAACTTGCTCCGACCCGGTTTGTCGAATTCGGGATTCAACCCTTCGCCAATGCCCGAACCCACCTCGCCTGGCTTGAGGGAAAAGGGGGGAACGTGCAGTCGCTTGACCTTATCCGGCGCATCGGTCTGCACGATGCGTTGAAAGCCTCCCTCCGTCTGGTCGTGCCGAACAGCACTCCTTTCTACGGCACGCTCGACCTCGATGCCGTGCGTGCTTCCGACGCGCCGGGCGTTTCGGCGACGATGCCGGACGGATTCTCTCCTGAAGAACTCCTGACGACCGCCCACATCCTCGGATGTCACCCGCACTGCATCGCTCTGGATATTGCCGAGATGAATCCGGCCTACGATATCGACAACAGAACGGCAAAGCTGGCAGCCCATGCCGTCATGCGGTTCGTGTCGGGCGTGCTGAGCCGACTGGAGAAGCCGAAGGCATAACGCAGAGAGCAGGAGAAGCAGTGGGACGACAGAGCTATGGTGTTGCCCCTCTTCCGGGTATCGGATATTTCGAGAGGAATCCCTCGGGGGGTGGAGCGGCATTTCTCATCCGGATGATGGAGAATTCCAGCGAGGAATCGGCTACGGCTTCGCGGAGTTCCCACAGCGAAGGCATGATCCGCAATTCAACGTTCTGCTGCAGCAACAGTACAAGAGGCGAGATTCCTCCCTGCTCGGAAACCGGCGCAACAGCCCGGCGTGTGATCCAGTAGCCCGCCTCTCTATCAAACAGCTCGAATGAAGCCGGATCGAATTCGTAGAGAACCAGTCGCCCCGAGAGGATCCGCTCCATCCAGCCGGACTCTACAGCGATCACGCGCCCGGCTCTGCCGGGACCGATCAGCCGTTCCACATCTTCCGGACTGCTTCTCACGGTTGCCCGGAACGTCACACGGGGACAGTCCCGTGGGAGCAGATAGTTCGCCAGGTGTTCGCGATCGATCCCCCAGACGACATCTTCATCAATCCCCGCCCCGGCCGGCGCCGGACGTGGCTCGAACAAACCGATACCCGGGGTATCGCTGATGTGATACAGGTTCATTCTCTCTACTTCTTTGCGTCTTTCCCCTTTGCGTGAACTCGGAAGATGTACCACAAAATCATGAAGAGCATCAAAGGCGGATCTACCTTCCAAGCTTCAATCCTTCTCCTTTTTCATACTTACTCTGCAGCCGACCGTTTCTGAAGTGCTGGAACCATGCGGTCCCCCCCAATCCGCTTTGCCATTCCATCATCTCCACGCTGTCGCCAACCACCATGAACGACCGCACGTCGTGCCCCATCCCCCCACCAACCTCCGTTCCCGGACAATGCCGGCAAACTCCACGATCAGGACTTCATAGAACGGATAGATACCGAAGTACAGACCACTTGAATCCCGTTCGAAGATCACTTCGGAGAAGAGGTTCCTTCCGGAGGATTCGCGGTAACGGAGAACGTTCTCCGTATAGTTGAAATCGGGATGTCGGGCGGCTATCGCTTCAAGAATGCCCTTCTCACCCTGTGTCAGAGAGGAGCGTTCCATCTGCATTGCTGTAGAAGACAAGACCGAATCCGTCAACGCTGACAAGTGATTGTCGGTGTTCTCTTCGTACTCTCTTTCCCCGCTGTTGCCGCATGATGTCAACAGGAGAAGGAGCATCAGGCTCCCGACGGCAAATTCACTTCGACAGAGCGGAACCGGACTCATAATGTTTTTCCTCTTTGCCTCTTTGCGTGAGTCTGAAAGATCTACCACATTCGCCCTGGCGGACACAAAGATCTATTCAACCCCGAGCCGATCAATCAGGAACGCATACTCGAAGGCTTTCTCCTTCAGGTAGTCGTAGCGTCCGGAGGCACCGCCGTGGCCGGCTCCCATGTTCGTTTTCAGCAGGAGCGTGTTGGCATCGGTCTTCATCACCCGCAGCTTTGCGGTCCACTTGGCCGGTTCCCAGTACTGCACGCGGGGGTCGTGCAATCCCGCAATCACCAGCAGATGAGGATACTCCTTCGCCTCGACGTTGTCGTAGGGAGAATAGGAGAGCATATAGTCGAAGAACTCCTTCTCGTTCGGGTCTCCCCACTCCTCATACTCGCCGATCGTCAGCGGCAACGTCGTGTCCAGCATGGTGTTGACCAGCGACAGAAGATGATGACCGGACTTGTAGATCAGCCCGGCATATTCGCGCTGGCGCTCGTCGCTGAACGGGCCGAACAGCTCGCGATTGAGGATGTCGGAAAAGCCGATGATCGCGT